>JAGVPF010000124.1 GCA_020052325.1 archaeon | reverse complement strand
GATTCCGGCATAAACGATGACGCCGTTCCTGACATGCGGCTCGTATTCCTCCCTCTCCTCGAACGTGCATTCCTGCCTTTCCATGTCCTCCAGGGTTGCAAAGCGCTGGACCCTCTGCTTTATGAGGTCCCCATACGGCATCGGGTGCCGGATTACGACGAACCTGATGCCCTTGCCCTTGAGGATTTTTGTCAGCGTGCGGGATAGCGCGCTTTTTCCTGCGCCCGTCCTTACCGCGGTGACCGCTATCACCCGCTTTGAGCTTTTCAGCATGGTCTCGCGCGGGCCGAGAAGGACGAAGCTCGCCCCCTTCGCCTGCGCGCGCGAAGCCAGGTGCATTACATATTCATGCGCCACGTCCGAATACGAAAAATAGACCTCGTCGATGGAGTGCTTCTCGATTAGCGCTTCCAGGTCCTTCTCCTCGAAAATAGGAATGCCCTTCGGATACAGCTTTCCTGCAAGCTCGGCCGGATACCTCCTGTTCGCTATGTTCGGTATCTGCGTCGCGGTGAAGCCAACGACATCGTATTCCGGATTGTCCCGGAAAAACATGTTGAAGTTATGGAAATCCCTGCCTGCAGCGCCGAGAATGAGCACAGTTCTCTTCATGAATACTGATACATCATATGAATTTTTTATTCTATCCTGTAAAAGCGGCTCATGAGAATCGTCATAGCGCTCGGTGGCAATGCGTTGCTGAAGAAGGGGGGCAAAGGGACCGCAGCCGAGCAGCTGAATGCCGCGAAATCTGCAATATCGAGCCTTGAGCCCATTCTGCGGGGGAACCAGGTGGTCCTCACGCATGGCAATGGGCCGCAGGTCGGCAACCTGCTCATCCAGCAGCAGGCGACTGAAGAAGTCGCGCCAATGCCCCTTGATGTGCTGGATGCCATGACGCAGGGCCAGATAGGCTATTTCCTCTCAAGCGCGGTCTCTATGACCGGCCTTCATTCGGCAACTCTCATAACGCGCGTCGTCGTCGACCCGGAAGACCAGGCATTCAAGAATCCCTCAAAACCCATCGGTCCTTTTTACGGCACCCCGCCCAAAACCCAAAACGCCCAGCCCGGTACCCGCTATTCCATGGATGCCGGGCGTGGATACCGCCTTTTCGTCGCGTCCCCCGAGCCCCTCAAAATCCGCGAGCATGACGCCATTAGCGCCCTCCTCGAAAAAGGGTTCGTCGTGATAGCCGTCGGGGGCGGGGGCATACCAATAAAGAAGAGCGGGGAAGGGCTTGAAGCGGTCATCGACAAGGACTCCGCGACCTCGCTCCTCGCATCGCACATCCAGGCAGACCTGCTCATCTTCGTCACTTCAATCGACGCGGCTTACCTGGATTTCGGGAAAAAGGCAGAGCGGGCACTTGGCCAGACACCGGCGCAGGATGCAAGGAAGCACCTGGTGCAGAACCATTTTGCAGAAGGCAGCATGAAACCGAAGGTCGAGGCGGCATTGAGGTTCCTGGAAAAGGGCGGCCGGAAGGCAATCATATGCTCCATATCGGATATCCGCGATGCCCTTGAAGGGAAGAAAGGCACGATTTTCGTTCCATAGCCATTCGCACCTTCGCCGGTCCCACGTCCATGCCGCTTATGCCATCACACGTCGATGATGACGACCGCCTTCCATCCGTCAGCCGTTTTCTCCACCTTGAACTTGTGCCAGCTTACCGCCTTCACATCCACAAGGAGGTGGTGCGTTTTTTGGTTGATATAATCGCCCTTCACGCCCGCAACCAAAACCAGGCCCTCCCCGGCCTTTGAAATCTTCAAATCATATTCCCGGAAAAGAAGCAGTTCGGCATCTTTGAGGAAAATCAGTTCCTGGAGGAAATCGTGCAGCAGCCTCTCGGCATCGCCGGCCTTCAGCGTGAATTCCTTGCGTACCTTCGCATTTATCCCTTTGAGGTCCTCACACTGGGTGTTGGTGACCGCATCGGCCGCGCTGATGAACATCTCTTCGAGCGTAGCGCCCGTTGCCTCGAAAGCGATGTCCGCCATCGTCAGGCCCTCAAGGAATCGGTAAGGCATCGTATCACTTCGCTTCAGCATTAGTTTGTTAACCGCCCATCATTATATCCTTATACTGCCGTCCGAATCATGGCGCGGAAGCCGACTCAAGCAATCTGATAATGCTTTCTTTGTTCTCCCCTGCTCTTTCCCCTATGAAAACCAGCTCTGTCTTTTCGCAGGGATGCTCCTCAAGCCCAAGCCTCCCCGCCACGTAATTCACGAGGAAGCCGCCTTGGTTCGTCCTTGCGAACCCCTTCGCCCGGTAAATCCCGGCCGGAAGCGTTTCAAGAATGCGGATGAGCGAAGCGTGGTCCAGTCCTTTATCTGAAACGAAGTCGAAATAGCTGAAAGCGACCTTGTGCGTCTTGTGCGCAGGGGCGGGTTTATCGCGCGCGATTCCGAAAAGCGCATCCGTATCCACCCCGCATCGTTCGGCCTCCAAAACCGATGCGCGGCCATTCAGTTTCCTGACCGCCTGCCTCACCTGCCCGAGCGCCTCCCCCGGGACAAGGTCCGCCTTGTTGATGATTATGATGTCGGCAAGCTCAATCTGTTCCCTGCCCGTGTGCCCGAGGCTCGGGAATCTCACCATCGCATCAGCATCCACGACCGTCACAACCGAGTCCAGCATGATGTCGGGGATGTTCTCTTTGATATCATATGCGAGTGCGGCGGGCTCGGCGGCGCCGGTCGTCTCGACCACTATCCATTCCGGCTTCACTGTTTCAAGCAGTTCCGAGACGGCGAGGCCGAATTCGCCCGAAAGCGAGCAGCATACGCAACCGCCTGCAAGCTCAGCCATGGTGATGTTTTTTCCCTTGACGACCCTGCTGTCTATCGCTATGTCGCCAAATTCGTTCATGACGATGGCAATGCGCATCCCGGATTCGCCGGACTCAGCAACAATCCGCCTGAGCAGTGTCGTTTTCCCGGCTCCAAGGTATCCTGTGATAATCGTGACCGGTACGCCCAACCGAATCAGCCCTTTACATTCCCGATAGGCACGAGCTTCGCCACCTTGTTGGATATGCCTGCCTGGTGCGTGGCCTCGATCACGTCATCGATGTTCTTGTACGCAGCGCCCGCCTCCTCGGCCAGTCCCGCATACGAGGTCGTCTTGACATATATGCCGCGGCTCTCCATGTCTTTTTGCAGCTGGTCGCCGCGGAAGAGCTGCTTGGCCCTCGTCCTTGACATTGTCCTTCCCGAACCGTGCGCCGTGGTGAACCACGTGCTCGCGCCGGTCGAGACCCCTGAAAGAAGGTAGCTTCCGGTTTCCATGCTGCCCCCGATGATTACCGGCTGGCCGTCATCGCGGAACCTGGGCGAGAGCTCCTCCCTCCCCGGACCGTATGCAGCGGTCGCGCCCTTGCGGTGGACGACCAGCTCCTTCATGGTCCCATCGACATTATGCTTCTCTACCGAAGCCCGGTTATGCGAGACGTCGTAAACCTGCCTCATCCCGAGCTTTTCGGCATCCGTCTTGAACACTTCGCTGAACACCTCGCGCACGCGGTGGACGATTGTCTGCCGGTTGGCGAAGCTCATGTTCATCGCGCATTTCATTGCCTTGAAATACGCCTGCCCCTCCGGCGAGTTGAACGGGGCGCACGCAAGCTCCCGGTCGAGTATTTTTATCTTGTACTTGCTCTCCATGATGGAGAGGAACTGGTTGAGGTAGTCCGTCGCCACCTGGTGGCCGAACCCGCGCGAGCCGCAATGGAACATGATGACTATCTGGTCCGGGAACAGCCCCCATTTCTTTGCGAGCGCCTTGTCGAATATGTTCTCCTCGCGGACATGCTGGATTTCCAGGTAATGGTTGCCGCTGCCGAGGGTTCCTATCTGGCCCTTCCCCCTTTCGACCGCCTTGTCGCTCACCGTCTTCTCGTCCGCGCCGTCGTCCCTGCCTCCGAGCTCAGTAGCATCGAGGTCATCCTTCCAGCCGTATCCGTTCTCGACGCACCATGGCGCGCCGTCCTCTATTACCTTCCTGAACGTCCCTGCATCCAGCTTGACGAAACCCTTGCTGCCGACGCCTGCCGGGACCTTCCCGAACAGCTTGTCCACGAGCTCTTTCAGGTGCGGCGAGACGTCCTTGATTGTCAAATCCGTGCGGATGAGCCTCATGCCGCAGTTGATGTCGAACCCGATGCCCCCTGGCGATATGACCCCGTTGTCGTTGATGTCCATCGCCGCCACGCCGCCTATCGGGAACCCGTAGCCGCTGTGCCCGTCCGGCATGCAGTACGCATATTTCACGATGCCCGGGAGGGTCGCCACATTGGTTATCTGGTCGAAGACCGTGTTGTCCATCTGGTTGAGCAGCCCCTCGCTTGCGAACATGCGGGCTGGAACGAGCATGCCCTGCTTGTAGTCGGTCCCTATCTCCCAAATGTAATCGTCAATCTTCCTGAAACTGGGCTTTTTGAGTTCCCTGTTGAAATCCATTGTCACACCTCCATCTGGTAAAACAAGTATAGTCACTTGGACAGATACATAAATTAAGCTTAGCGGAGAAAGCATTCCATGCGATTCATTCCTGAAGACTTGAGAACCGAGGCACGAGCCATAGCCTCAAGCGGCAAGGGAGCGAGGCAGGCATGGGCCGAATTGAAGCAGTGGGCCGGAAAGCGCGGTCCCGTGGCCACCAAATGCGCAATGATGGAATTCCTCGGCACATATGGCGGGACCCCCGAGGCCGCATACGTCATGCCGGAGCTGATGCGAAACGCATCGGCGGCGTTTTCCCCAAGTGAGCGGGGGGAGCTTGTCCGGCTTGCCATGCGCAGGTCTGCTATGCCCGATATCCGCGCACCGCCAAAGTCGCTTTCACCGAAACCGATGTTCCCGCATCCGTCAGACCGCTCGACACTGTCACTGAATTTCAGGCCTGTTTCACGGGAAGGGGTTGCTCCGCGCCTGGGAGTGATTGAGCCGGTCTCTCCGAACCATGACCATGCTTATATGCGCGATTTGCCCATACGCGCCCGCGAGCGCATTGAGACGGCCATGCTTTCGCCACAATCCCATTTCCAGCCCCCTTCCGCAAGCGGGCAGGGGGACAAATCCCGGCATTTCGATTTTGACCCCCACAAGAGCCCGGACAGCCGCTCGTTGGGCGCCCAGAACGGGGAACACATCGTGCGGAGCCTCATCCATTCGGTCCGCTCGCACGGAAGGGATGGGCAGGTCCACTTGTCCCCGGCAGTCCCGGCCGTCCGGAAGGCGCCAAAAAAAACCATTCGCGCATCAAAATCAGCCAAAGCCGCAAAGAAGCGGCCTGTTCGCGCCTCAAAGCCCAAAGCCCGGGCGAAGGCTCGAAAACCCGGGAGCAAAACAAGGATCGCGAGGACAGCAAAGGCCTCGATTCGGCTCCGGAAAAGAAGGAAAAAGTGATTAGAGATGCGCAGGGCGCTCCTGGTCTTCCTGATTCTCCTTACTGTTGCCCACCCCGGGATATCAAGCCTGGAGCTTGCCGGTTTG
>JAGVPF010000148.1 GCA_020052325.1 archaeon | reverse complement strand
GAAAGTGGACAAGATGATGCAGGTCCTGATGTTCCTGCGGGTGAACATGGAGAAACCCTGGGAGGAAGCGCTCCGTCCCGCGGCCAAGTTCCCCGAAATCGTGTCATTCATCCTGATTAGCGGCGAGCACGATGTGATGGTGATTGCCCGCGTAAAAGACGAGAAGCACCTTGCCGAATTGATGAGGCGCATACAGGCGACGAAGGTTGTCGCAAAGACGACCACCCACCTTATCGTGGACTACTACAAGCAGCCCCATGAGTATAATCCGCTGAAGGAGGAGCTCGAATTCGGCCCTATTCAGAGGCCCAGCCGGTGATGGCGAACACCTTCCTCCGGTACTGCTCAAGGAGCGAGTCCCTCAGGGACTCGCAAACCTCTTTTCCTTCCGCTCCGAAATCCCCACTCGGGAAATCGCGGAGCAAATCATGCAGTTCGAATAGCTGCTTGGGAGTCGCCGAGTTCCTGAAAACTGCGATGAGCCCGAGTGCCTTCCTGTAGCCCGCGATCGCGTCTTCGCTCGGCGCCCGCCCCGTTCCGCTGTCCTTCCCATCACCCTCGCGTGGGGCAAGGCGCGCCTTCCTGAGCAGGCCGGCGATTTCGAATATCATATCCTTCCTGATATGCTCGGCAATCGGCGGTTTAACAATCATGGGTGGTGCGCCAAAGCGAATCCCTTTGTCCTTGTTTTTCCCTCATAGCCGCACCTCCCGATTGCGTTTTGTGTTGTGCGTCGGGGCTTCGCAGGGATTTAAACCTGTGTAACATCTTTCAGATGATGGGCGCGCCTTGCACTGTTTCCTTCTTTCCTACCCGGGCCATGATTGAAACAGCGCCGGATAATGCGCTCAAACCGGCAATTACCGCAATTATCCCAATGGCGATTAAGCAGACGCCGCAGGGCCATTCCTGTTTTTCCGCAACCAGCCCCCGTTCAATTGATTTTTCCACCATCCTGTAATTTCCGTCGCTGTCAATCCCTACCGCGCGAATTGTGACCCGTTCCGTATTGTCCGGCAAATTGACGATACGAATATACCTTGTGCCGCCCTGCGATAACCTAAGCTGTCCTCCGTACGGGCAAATCGGAGCGTACTCGTTTCTGGCCCGTCGCTCCATCGGATTGCCATACGAAGGGTATGAACAAATGTTTCCGGCATCCTCCAGGTCTCCGATGCATCGCTCTCCCGTGCGCTCCTCGAGCCAGCTCCTCTGCAAGTCCGACAGCCCGCTTAAATCATAACCATATCCGAGCCATGGAAACGAATCCCCGTAATCCGGGTAGTTGAATCCATACCCTGCTCCGTCATCGCAAAGCCCGGATATCAGCTCCCCCTTATCGTCGAATGCCAGCACCTCGGCGTAGCTCGCGTCATGCGGGCCGCAGTTCTCGATATTGACGAAAAAAACCAGAGTATCGCTGCAAGGGAAGACGCAGTTGCCGACCGTTTCAATCGTGATGTTCTGGCTGTTCTCGGTGTTCGGCCTTAGTTCGACCACGGTATTTTTCCCCGCCTCTATTCCTTCCACTGAATCCACAACGAAATAGCCGTCCAGAAAGGTGTAGAACTGGTAGCCGTGGCTTTCCGATGCATGGAGGCCGCTGAGGATGATTCGCCCGCCCGAATCCGTCTCTTCCATGCCCTCATATTCCCATTCGCTGTCCGTCCTGTATACCTGGACCCCCGAAGCGGGCAGTCCCGAGGCGTCGCTGACGATGAGCGTTATGCCGCCCAGTTCGTCCTCGCCGTAATACTCCGTCGGCATGGCATCAGCGTTTCCTGAAAAAAGAAGGAGCGTTGCCAAGACAACCATCATATGCCGGGTGCGGGCCATAACATCACAACCAGTCAGTTGCTGGGGGCAATAAGTATCTGGCGGGGAAAAATGTTTGCTTATCCACATTCCATCCGTGCCCGGTTGTGGATTCCCATCATCCCTTGGAAAACAGGTGCAGGCGCATGACATGCTCTGAATCTATTGCGGCTGATGCGGTTTCGTCTATCTTCGAGAAGCCACCAACCTCAAATCGTCCAATCAATATGTCTGGCTTGACCGGTCTTACAATCGCCCTCAGGAAAAGGCTCAGCGGCTCGATGTAATCTGTCTGCGTAATCCTGAACGGGTCCTCTTCAAGGACAACCGCCACGCCGCCAGGCGCGAGCGCATCGCGAATCGAGCGGACGAGCCTTGTCTTGTCATCATCCGAAATCAAATGGAACGTCTGCGCGCACAAAACCGTGCTGAATCTCCCCCTCAGCTCCAAGGGAAGCTCGTATGCATTGCCTGAAAGAAAGCCAACATCCCGTCCCGCGAGCTTCGCCCTCGCCCGCCCGAGCATCTTCGGGGAAATCTCGTTGGCGAACGCCGGATACTCCAAATCCAGCGAATACAAGTGCGTAGGCGGTGCGTACCTGCCCAGCGCCCCCTCATGCAGGCTCCGGCCCGCTTCCATGAACTCAAGCGCATACATCAGCGGCTCGCCTGTGCCCGCAGTCAAATCAAGGATAGGCGCGCGAAGGTGCGGCATGGCGAACATGAGCGTGCGCCTGATGGCTTCGTAGTGCCGCGTCTCGATGCCCATGTGCGAGTCGTAGTTTTCCGCGAACCTGTCATATAGCATGGCGAAGAAGTTCACGCGCTGGGCGGGGGTGAAATGACTATATATCTGAAAAATCTTTCTTTCAGCTTGCGACAGCGCTTCCCGGTATTTTCTTCGCTCCTTGCCGAATTCCCCCAAGAATCCGAATAGCCTTTCCTCCGATACCGGCTTTTTGGATTCGGCCAGCATGATTAGCTCTTCGAGTGGTCCCGGAATCGGCGGCTTCCGTCCGCCTCCGCCCGTAGTCTCACGGAATCTCCTCCCACCCATGGGATAGGCATCAGCGGGAAAATTTATAATCGCCGGCTCCGATTCACATGCATGAACTACGAAGTCGAAATCATCAGCCAGAAGAAAAAGAACGAACTCATGGGCAAGCTCTACTCTTCCAGCCTTCACGAACGCAAGGCGGTCATCCACGGCACCTGCGTGAAATTCTTCACCGACAGCCACGAGTTCAAGGACATGTGGGAGGACAATTTCGAATTGATGCCGGACTGGATTCGCCCGCACGCGAGGCTGTTCGCTGTCAAGGGCCCCAAGCTCCGCGTCCGCTACGAGCCGCTCTCGAAAACAGTCATCATCGAAGGGTGCGGCTATTACGGCTGGGTGAAAAGCATCGCGCTCGCCCTTGTCGCCGACTTCATGGAGGATTTCACCTCAGAGCACAGGAGATACTCGGTCCACGGCTCGTTCATAGACCGCAAGGGAAGCGGCACGGCCATCATCGGGCCCTCAGGAAGCGGAAAGACTACATTGACATACGGGCTCCTGCTGGACAAGCATTTCAATTTCGTGACGGACGACTGGTTTTTCGTCCGCCTGGCAGAATCCGACGCGCTCATCTATTCCTCGGAAAAAAACTCCTACATCCGCGGAGATCTAGGGTCAAGCTGGAGCCAATACGCGGCAAAGCTCGACGGCGTGAAAAAGGACGGGAGCGAGCGGGCTGTAATCGACGTGAAGCGCCTTCTTGGCGGGGACCGGATACGCTCCGAGTCCGAGCTTGCGCAGACCGTCCTTCTTACGAGGGACAAGGCGCTCCCGCCGATAACGAAGCTGGAGCAGGACGAGGCGCTGAAATTCCTTCTCAAGAATGATTTCTGCAACCCGCACCAGCTTATCCGGAGCAAGGCGAGGCTGGCGCAACGCACGGAATTCTTCAGGGAATTCCTCTCGCGCGCCCCGGTGCACCTCCTGAATACGATAGAATCGCCCCAGGCTTCGCTGGATAGGCTAAAAAAGCTGACAGGACAAATTGACTGACATGGTATTTTCACACATCAGGGCGCCTTACGCGTTCATGGGCTACCAGTGCCCAATGGAAGAGAGCAGGGTTGCGGTAATGCCCGTCCCATACGACGGGACGACCTCATTCATGGCCGGGACGCGGTACGGTCCGCACGCGATAATCACCGCGAGCAGGCAGGTCGAATTCTACGACCGCGAGCTCGACATGGACGTTGCGGAGAAGCTCGGCATCCACACGCTTCCGGAGATGGAGCCGGACATGGGCTCGGCCGAGAAAACGGTCAAGCGCGTCGAGGAGATGGCGGACGGCGTCCTGAAAAAAGGGAAGTTCCCCATCCTCTTCGGCGGCGAGCACTCGGTCAGCGTCGGCCTCGTGGCTTCGCTTGCCAAAAGGCACAAGGAGCTTTCCGTCCTCCAGATAGACGCCCATGCCGATTTGCGTGACGAATACGAGGGCACGAAGTTCAACCACGCCTGCGCCATGCGGCGCATCCGCGAGCACGTGGGCGTTGCATCCCAGGTGGGCATCCGAAGCGTCTGCCGCGACGAGCTCGATTACATCAACAAGGCGGGGCTTGGGGAGTACATCCACTGGGGCGCGGAATTCGATGAGAAAAAAGTGCTTTCACAGCTCACAGATGCAGTCTATGTCAGCATCGACCTGGACGGCTTCGACCCGTCCGACTGCCCCGGCGTGGGAACGCCCGAGCCCGGCGGAATAAAATGGGCGCAGGCGCTGAAGCTTCTGCGCATGGTGGGGGAGAAGAAGAAAATCGTGGGGTTCGATATCGTCGAACTCCTGCCAATCCCGGGCACGGTGCAGTCCGAGTTCTTCGCGGCCAAGCTTGCCTATAAGCTGCTTGGCTATTCATTCTACGCGGGCAGGGGCAGATAACCAATCCTTCGGAGCAACTTCATGGCAAAAACCGGAATCAACAGCCCGTTCCTCAGGCTCATGCTCGTCTACGCGCTCTGGTCGCTGAGCTGGATGCTCGGCGGGTCGCTTTTCGAGGTCTATTTCTACAACATGGGCATGTCAATCCCGCAGATTTTCCTTGCGAATGGCTTCTGGTTCGTGGCGGGGCTCGCCATGATACCGCTCTTCCGCGGCTTCAATTCAAGGGCGTTCATGCTGGCCGGTGTGGCTGTCGCATTCTGCTCTGTGACAATGCTTTTCCTGTTCCCGGCCCCATGGGTCGCCTTTGCCTTCCGGCTCGTTGTTGGAATGACGCACCTGCTTTTCTGGGGGCCCTTCAACATAATGTTCTACGAGTTCCGGAAGGACAACCACGCCACGCTCGGGGCAATCTATTATTCGGTCGGCCCCGTCCTCTCCCTAGTGGTGCCGGCGATGGCGGGCCTGCTTGCCACGGCCATCAGCTTCCAGGCCCTTTACCTTGCATCGATGGCGTTTTTCGTGCTGACATTCGTCGCGGCCGCATTCCTT
>JAGVPF010000001.1 GCA_020052325.1 archaeon | reverse complement strand
CGTCTCTAGGTCCTCGCAGTACTTCCAAAGGACATAGAGGTTCACAAACGGCACGAAAAGCCCAATCGTCCAGAGAAGCGGGCTGGTTGACCCTTTCACGAGGCCGTTAAGCTCCCCCCTGGTCTTGTAGAACCAGTAAAGGCCGTATATGTATGCGGTGATGAAACTCACGACTACCACGAAAACCGGGTTTCTTTTCTTGACTGCCATAGGTAATACCCGGTACGAGAAGGAATCAGAGATTTAAAACCGCTCCGGTCCCGGCCCTTGCGCGCTTGAGCACGTGCGAGCCGTCGCCGGTGAAGAATTCGACCTTTTTCGCGCCCGTGCGCCCGACGAAATCCACAAGGTCGTTGAAATCGGCATGGTCGCTGAGCGGGAACGCCGCATCGGTGTTGAACCGATAATGGAGCGCCCAGCCGGTCGCAACCGAGCAAAGCGTCTTCCTCTCGAACGCCTGCGCAAGGCGGTGAGCGAAATAGCGTTTCGCCTTGCCCATCGGGACCAGGGCAACAAAACGCCCGGACATCGCTTCCTCGGCCTCATCGCTGCCGACAACGATGCGGTCGAGCTTGAGGCCGGATTTCTCGTATATGGAACAGAATGATTCGGTTTTCTGCGTGACGACCGGAGCGACCGAGCAGCCGTTCAGTATCTTGGCGACCTCCTGGGCCTTCCCAAGCTCGTAGCACCCGATAATCAGGTTTGATGAATCGTTGCCGGACACCCACCGCCGGATTTGCTCATGCACCTCTTCATGCGGGGGGAAAACGTAATCCGGGTTCCCGTATGTCGCTTCCATGATGAGCCTGTCGCATTGGGAAATTTGCGCTTTCATCCCGAATACGTTGGGTTTCACGCAGAAATCGCCGGTATATAATATGCGCTCCCCGTCGCAGTCGGCCGCGAGCATGCGCGCGCCGAGGATGTGCCCCGCATCGAGGAGTTCGGCGCCTTCGAGCGCGGCCGGCTCGGCATCAAGTCCCGCAAGCTCCAGCGTCTCGGCGCTTGCGAGAATCCTTCCTTCGTTCTTTATCCCGCCGGTGTGGTCTGAATGCGCGTGCGAGAGGAACGGCAGGTCCCCGCCGGGGCCGTCAAGCCCGATAAGTGTGCCGTTGCATCGGATGCGCATATAGTATAATTGACGGAAAAAAGATATTAATACATCGACCGGTCTTCCCCCTCCGCATAGGAATAGGTGAGGATGGCCTTGATTATCTGCGCCCTCTTCTTGCCGACCCCGGGAACTGAGGATAGGTCGCGCTCGCTTGCATGGGCTATGGATTCGATGCTCCCGAAATGGCTCAGGAGCGCTTTTGCGCACTTTGGACCTACCATCGGAAGCGATTCCACTATGGAACGCGCTGTCTGGGAAGGCGTGAAGGTGCGTTTTTTCGCATAAATCCTCATCGGCTGCCTCTTTGCGATTTGCTCGTGCTTGGCAAGATGAAAAACCAGCTCTGCCGTTGCGGATTTATCGCGCGTGAATATGACTGATGCGCCGAAATCGGCGATGATTGATGAATATGCGCCAAGAAGCGAATCGCGCGAAAGGCGCTCGTCATCGCTCAGCCCTTCCACCACCACGACTACCCGCCCATAATTAGCGACCAGGTTCGGAAGCTGGGAGAAAAGCCGGCCATCGATGACCGACTGCTCGAAGTCGCTCCGCGTCTTGCGCTCTACGGCGAGGCGCGCGGAGCAGAGGAAATCACCCACTGGGAGCACGCGCCGCTCGACCGATGCCCCAAGGGCCCGGAAAGTATCGTCGAAAAAGCGGTCCTCCCTCTCGTCGACGGCGATTGAAATGCGTGCGCTTTCGGGGGGTTCCAGAAACTGCTGCATAATCATCCCAGATTCATCTTACCATGCCGAGGTATTCCTTTATCTCGTCGAAGCTTATCGAGCAGCCGGAATATTTCATTTTGTATAGGGCCGCTTCCAAGGCCGCCCTCTGGAGGTTCGAGAAGCTCTTGAAATAGCCGTTCTCATAGGCAAGGACGACGAGCTCGCTGCTTCGAAGAACCTTCAGGTGCGATATCCGGGATGACAGCTCGCGGAAGCTGTTCTTGCTGACCATGACATTGACCTCGAATTCGCGCTCCAAATGCTCTTTGAGCTGGAACGGCGCCTCGATTAGCATCCTCGTGGTACGCTCGTCGACTATGATATCCTCCACCCCGAGGGCGGCGGCGAGCGCGAGCATCTCGGATTCGCCGAACTGCAGAAGGCGGACGGGTTTGCCCTGCATGTAGAACATGTTGTTGGCCGCGTGCATTATCCGCCGGGTGTCGTCTTCGACCTTCGCATCGACGACCTCTATGACGCCGTCCGCTATCGCATCCTTGATGCGGATGGCTGAAAAGAGGTGCTTCTTGAGGTTGTTGTAAAGCGGGCGGGTGACCGTCTCGTATTCAACCGACGGGGGGATGACGAAACGGACCTTATGATGCTCGGAAAAATAGTACAGGATGTTGTCGAGGCAGCCGGCCGTCAGCGATATGAGCACCCCGGAATCACATAGGACATCGCGCGTCATGGCTGGGTTTACGCGCCTTAAAATATAAAGATTCTCCCGCACTTTAGCCAAGAATCTTGCGGGCGATTTTCATCCGCTCGTTTATCGTCTTCTCGGTCTTCAGGCGGTCGAACATCATCGTCTCGCCGGAATAAT
>JAGVPF010000149.1 GCA_020052325.1 archaeon | reverse complement strand
CCTTCGTGTATGCGGTGGGCCTTGCGCTCGTGTCGGTGCTCTTCGGCCTTTTCTGGGTTGAGACCGCGAACATGGATGCAAAAAGCGTGGCTGGCCAGCTTTCCGATTCCGGTTTGCAGATTCCGGGATTCCGGCGGGACCCGCGCATGCTCGAGACGATACTGAACAAGCACATATTCCCCCTCACCGTCATGGGTTCGCTTTGTGTCGGCCTGCTTGCCGCCATCGCGGATTTGACCGGGGCCATCGGAACCGGGACCGGCATTCTCCTTACGGTCGGCATCCTGCACAAGATGTACGAGCAGCTTGAGCAGATGAATGCGTTCGAGATGTATCCGAGCTTCGGAAAGCTATTCGGCGAATAGCCGCCCCAATTGCGCCCGGATTCAATCCGAAAGCCGTGCCTGATTGTCATTGGATGCGATGGCTAACGTCTTCATCTAAACCCGTGCCTGCACCATCAACCCTGTCGGCTTCGGCCTCATGCGTTCGCTTCTCTTGTCCGGCCATGCGCTGGCGCGGGAAATCACGACGGAAAGGCGCATGCAGCGTATCTGAAGGCGGATGAATGCCCTCCCGGCCGAAAAGGAAAAGGCTTTCAAAGGTAAGTCCATTAACTATCAAAGGGAAACGCAGGTGTTTTGATTGATAATTGCATTGGGAGTTCCGGGAGCGGGGAAAACGACTGTCCTTAAAGGGCTCAAATCCGATTACTCGGTCGTCAACTACGGCGACCTCATGCTCGAAATCGAGAAGAGGGAGTTCGGCATCAAGGACCGCGACGAGATGCGGAAGCTTCCCATCGAAAAGCAAAAACTGGCGCAAAAACTCGTGGCGGAGGCGCTTGCAAGGATGCCCGGCAAGGTCATCCTGGATACGCATTGCTCCGTCGCCACGCCGTCGGGCTATTATCCCGGCCTCCCGTTCGAGTTCCTCAAACTCTGGAAGGTCGAGGCGCTGGTGTATGTCACAGCGAGCGTGGAGGAGCTTAAGGCACGGCGCGAGAACGACCCGATGCGGAAGCGTGACGTGGACGATATCGCATTGCATGACGATATGAACAAAGGGTACCTTGCGGCATATTCCGCGTTCACCGGCGCGCCCGCGGTGGTCATCTACAACCACAACGGCAAGCTGGAGGAGGCGACCGCGAAGTTCCAGGCGCTCCTGAAATGATTCATTCCCTAGGTTCTCTTTCAACGCCCTTCCCAGTAACAAATCGGGCCACGAGCGAATAAAACTCAACATCGCTCAATTCCCCGACCGGCTTGCCGGTCTGCTTCAACGAGAATTCACTGAAAAATCCCTCAAGCATCGGTCGCAGGACCTCGATTTGCTTCATCTGGCGCTGCGTCCGCTCAAAATCACGCAGGCATTGTGCAAGCAGGTCGCTCCTGAAGGGATCAATGCCAATGCCTGTTTCTTTGAATGTATCCAGGTACACCAGTTCAAACGTGCCTTTGGACGGTCCAACTTTTCGCATCAATTCCGTTATGACGGCGGCCTCCCTCTCCTGGAACATCGTATCTGTATTCCCGTGTTTGCCTGAAAAGATGCCCTTTGTCTGGATTTCTATAAAGTGTTCAAGGCGGTCACGGCCCATTTCTCTATCGGCAATCTCATCTATAAGGGTTAATTCCCCTTCGAGAGGGCGGATTTTGCGCATAATCCTTTCCAAGGCGTCCTTTTTCCTTTCACCTGGCGCGCCCTTCTTTTCGTTTTCCCTGATTACCTTGATGAATAAGCGTTGAGGATTCTTCCTTTCCGGAGCCATCGGTATCCCCCCTTGCTGAATATCTGTTATAATATATGGTAAAAGATATTTATAATGCTTCCCGTTCCCATTCTATCAGGACTCTAAAACGATTAAAACCCTTCATGGCAATTCATCAATTGATTTCTATGATTGACATCAAGCTCATAAGGGATAACCCGGCATCAGCCGAAGACTCGCTCCACAGGCGGCACTACAACGAGGACGCCCATGCGGCATTGGCCAAAATCAAGGAGCTTGATTTCCAGTGGCGCAACATAAAGAAAGAGGAGGAGGAGCTGCGGGCCGAGCGGAACAATCTCAGCCAGCAGATAAACGCGAAAAAGAAGTGTGGGATGGGCGCCGAAGCCGAGATTTCCCGCTCAGGTGAAGTGGCAAAGCGCATCAAGGACATCTCGCTCGAGACCACCACGCTGGAGGAGCAGATTAAGGTGCATTTGCTCATGCTCCCGAACATCCCCCACGAATCCGTGCCTGATGGCCACGACGAGACCTGCAATCCAGTGGTCCGCACATGCGGGGTGCCTGAAAAGGATTCAAAATCCGTGCTTTCCCATTACGACATCGCACAGCAGAGCGGGATTATCGACTTCGAGCGTGGCGTTAAGCTTGCCCACCACCGCTTCGCAGTGCTTAAGGGCGATGCCGCCAAGCTCGAGCGCGCAATCGTGAATTTCATGCTTTCGGTGCACGCATCGAGGGGTTATCTGGAAATCGCCCCGCCATACCTTGTCAACACGCAGACGATGACCGGGACCGGCCAGCTGCCGAAATTCAAGGAGGAGCTGTATAAGTGCGCAGACGACGATTTGTGGCTGATTCCGACCGCCGAAGTGCCTGTCACCAACCTGTATGCGGGCGAAGTTCTCGAAGAGAAGCGCCTGCCCATCAAGCTCACCGCATACACCCCGTGCTTCCGGCGGGAGGCCGGCGCTTACGGAAAGGATATCAAAGGGCTGATCCGCCAGCATCAGTTCAACAAGGTCGAGCTCGTCAAGTTCGCCCACCCCTCATATAGCTTCCAGGAGCTTGAAGGGCTGACCAAGGACGCCGAGCGCATACTCGAGCTCCTTGGGCTTCCTTACCGGGTCATCGAGCTTTGCGCCGGAGACCTCGGCTTCGCGAGCGCGAAAACTTATGATATCGAGGTTTGGATGCCATCCCAGGATACGTACCGGGAAATTTCATCCTGCTCCAACTGCACGGATTTCCAGGCCCGGAGGGCGAACATCCGGTTCCGCGGGTCAAAGGGCCTCGAGCACGTCCATACGCTGAATGGAAGCGGGCTTGCGGTCGGCAGGACCATGATTGCAATCCTTGAGAACTGCCAGGAGGGCAAGAAGACGGTCGTCATCCCCAAGGCGCTTCAGGATTTCATGGGACGGGAGACGATAGAATTCTGATTCCAGAAGCCGGATTAAACTCCCGCGGTCCAACTCAATCCGCATTCGACGCCCTCGCACCGCGGCTGCCGCATGGGCCGCCTATTTCGAGACCATGGCAACGGCGCCAAGCTCGTATTTGGACTTGGGCGTGCGGACATTGCTCTTGATGCTGCTGCACCATCTTTTCTTTTTCAGCTCTTCCAAGTCGGTGACGAACCCCTTTTCGCGGTACTTCGCCATCCGGTCGTCAAGCGATTCATGCGCTTCGAAAAGCAGGAGGGGGCTGGCTTGCTCGGTGCCTTTCAATTCTTCGGAAAGGTACTTCTCATATTCAAGCATGCGCCTGTTCGATTCCCTCTGCATCGGCGTCAGCTCCCTCTCATGCCCCTCCAAATCCCCCTTTTTAACGTTGAAGGTCATCTCAAAGAGCCGGATTTTGGATTCCTCCGCATTCAGCATCCTAAGAATGGGGACGATGAAGGCGGGCTGGGACCAGATTGTCGTATGCCAGTCCCCCACAATCATGACGCCGTCGTCAACGAGCTTCTCGTTAATCTTTCCCAGGAATGTCGGGAAGGAGAAATGATGGAACACGGCATTTGATATTATCATGTCCAGCGGCCGTGGGTCCTCTTCAAAATAATCTTCGAGCGTTCCGCCAATAGGCAGAACAACCCCCCGGTCCCCTATCCTCGTATAAGCGGCCGCAAGGGCAGTCGGAGACGGGTCAAGGAGTATGAACTTACAGCAGCCGGCAAGCTGTTCCTGGCCCATGGATTTCATCTGGTCGAGAACGGCAATGGTCGTCTTTCCATCGCCGGCACCGATGTCCAGAATCCTTATCCTTCTGCCCAGCACGACCTTGGCCATCTCCTCAATGACCCCCATGACCATGCTGGCGAGCATCTGGTTGAGCTGGTTGTTATTGTATGTTATCCCGGCTTTGCTGGAAGCGTTGTTTATCATCTGATGGGTGAGGCTGCTGCTGGACCTCCACTGCCTGCGGTAACCGTCAAGCGATTTGCCCTCTATGAACTCCTGGTTGTCCTCGTTAACGTGGATGCCCCAGTTTTTCAGGTATTGGCAGGCTATCATGCAGACGCTTCCGGGTGCCATCCTCAGGCCCTTGAAAACCTCGTCTAGCACATGG
>JAGVPF010000032.1 GCA_020052325.1 archaeon | reverse complement strand
GCCAAGGCCTGCAAGGGCCATGCCTGTGACAGCGCCGCCGTTGAACGCGAGGCTGAGCGCCGGCTGCATGCCTTTCTTGGCCGCCTCGGCCACGCGCACGTTCGCGCGGACAGAGACCTGCATGCCGACATACCCTGCGAGCGCGGATGATATCACGCCCGCGAGGAAAGAAATCGCCGTCGGCACGTTTACGCCGAAAGCGATGAGGGCGAGAATGACCAGCACGATAGGCGCGAGAGTCTTATACTGCCTCATGAGGAAGGCGTCCGCGCCCTCCTGGATGGCTTTCGCGATATCGCGCATCTTGTCGCTTCCGCTTTGCGCCTTCAGCACGCCGTATGCGAGAAAGCCCGCATAGAGCAGCGTGAGGACGCCTGCACATAAAGCTAACAGAATTGCGTCTACCATTTGTTCACCTTTTTCTTTTGGGATTAAACCGGAATAGAATGAACTAAAACGTTTATAAAGAAGGTGCTGGGGTGCAAAGCCCCCCCTATAGTAGTATATCCCGCAGGCAGGCAAAAAGGCCGGGAATGCGGAGAATAGCCGGGGCATTTCTCCGAGGGTGTGCACATTTAAAAACTAATTGCATTAAAGGAAGAAACAGAGAACATTCCATGCAATAAGTGGTGATAGAATGGGACTTTTTGACAAGATTTTGGGGAAGAACGAAGAACCAGAAGTGCCTGACCTTGAAGAGCTGATGGGAACCGAAGGGGACGTAGTCAGCCCGCCAGCGGACTTCTATGTAAAAAGGGTCGACCTGCGGAACGAAGGCGACGGCGAGATGGCGCTCAAAGAGCTCGGCTCGAAGAACATCATCATCCTCAACGTAATCCCGCTTTCGAAGCAGCCAAATCGGCTCAAGGGAATCATTTCCAAGCTGAAGGCGCACACCGGCAGGATAAACGGCGACATCGCCCTGCTCTCGAACGAGATGATTCTCCTCACCCCGGCAAACGTGAAGATAGTCAAGTCGAAGCCGAAGGCGAAGCCGGGCGCGACCATAATCGAGTGATATTTTTTTATCATTTCATCTTTTTCTACGCCCCCTATCCGGGGCCGATGATTTTCCCGCCATTTGAGCCCCGCCCCTTTCCGTTACATGCTTTTATCAATGCCCGCCGCCGCATAACGCACCGATGGAGGGTTGGTGGACGGCATGTTCGGGTGGATATTGAGCACAAATTTTCATAAAAAAATTTGTGCGTAGCAACCTGCACAAAGGCAGGTTGCTTGTAGCGAACCGAGTTCGCTACGAATCGGAAATCCAGTAGGATTTACGATATGAAAACGGGATGGGACATACGCAGGGTGCTAGAGTACTACGATAAGAAGAAAACTTCGGGCCCACGGAGATAGCCGGTCAGGATGAAGCTGCGGACTTTTCCTTGGGCAGGAATATGAATATCTCTCCGAACATCTTGTCCTGGCGCAAATCGAGCGAACCCATCTGCACCAGGTGCAGGACGCAGAGGAGCGCGTAGACCACATCCCTCATTTCCGCGCCCTTTATCAGGCTGGAAAACAGCGACCAGCCCTCCGAATCGGTGTTCCCGCGCACCTTGCCCATGATGAGGTCCAGATCCTGCTCGATGTCGCGCTCGCCAAGGTCCATGTCCACGGTCTCCATTATCGAGCCGCGGGGGATGTGTATCCGCTCCACCTCGTCGTATTTGATTATGCGCTCCATCTCGGAAACGAGTTCGTCAAGCGTTATCTGCCTTTTGGGCGGGATGCGGGAGGAGAGGGTGAGCTGGGGGAGCGCTTCGGCCTCGCCAAGGGGCATGTCGGCTTCGGCAGGGAATTCCTGGAGGTCGGACTGGTAGCTTAGGGCCTTTAGGTAATCGCTCTTGTACTTGAGGAGGATTGAGGCGGCCAGTATCACGTTGGCCTGGACGACGAAATCCATCCGCTCCATCTCCTTGACCTTCCTGATGAACCCATCGGCAAGGAGAACGAGGTCTATGTTCCACGGGTCGACGCTGTTGCTGGATATCAGTTCCATCAGTATGTCTTTCCATGTCGGTTTCGAGACCATGTTTTCGATGTAGGAGAACTGCTGGAACGAGGGCAGATGCACCTGGGTCGCCATAGTATGTTTATATACCTATTTACTTTATATATTTTAACAACAGCCAAAGGCGTGGAAACTTATGGAAATCAAACAAACGCTGGTTTTGGACGGTTCGGAGTCCCTCTCGAAGGCGCTGACTCAGCTCGATGAGTCGCCGGCGGTCATCGTGACTAAAAACGGCAAGTATCTCGGCTTAATCGACCACCGCTGCGTCAGCCAGAGCATCAGGGACCCGCACAATGTGAAATGCGAGACCGTCATAGTAAAGCCACCGGTGGTTGCGCAGAATGCAGGCATCCGGGAGCTGATGGAGGCGTTTTTGCTTGGCAGCTTCAAGGCCCTCCCAGTGCTCGATAGCGAGAAGAACCCGCTCGGGATTACGACGCGCGTGGAACTCCTTAAGGATATCGTGGTTGAGGGAATCGTGCCACCGATGCCCGTATCAGACCTGATGAGCAGTCCCG
>JAGVPF010000122.1 GCA_020052325.1 archaeon | reverse complement strand
GAGCTCCAGATTTACGCTTTCGAAATCAGCGCGAGGATAGTCGCCGGGACGAACGTCTATCCCGAAGGTTCGCCGTATTCGGTCTATTACTACAAGGAGCCAATGAGCGCGGGAAGGCGGATAGCCAAGGAGCTGAAGCGCGCGGCTAAGATGAAGAAGCTGGCCCAGATAGTGTACTAGGCGGTCTTTCACATGGAGCAAGCCAGCATTCCAAGGCATATCGCAATTATTCCCGACGGCAACCGCAGGTGGAGCATCAAGAAGGGGATTTCCAAACAGGAGGGATACGCGACAGGAATCCGCAAAATCGGCGATGTGCTCAAATGGTGCAAGGCAGCCGATGTCCGCATGCTGACAATGTGGGGGTTCTCCACCGACAACTTCAAGCGCGACCGCGATGAGGTGGGCGGCCTCTTCGAGCTTTTCAAGGACAACCTCCGCAAGGCCATCGATAGCGACGACCGGAACAAGGACGAGCTGCGCGTGCGCTTCTTCGGGCGATTGTCATTGTTCCCCCTCGAAATACAGGAGATGATAAGGAAGGCCGAAAGCATTTCAGCGCGGGGAGAGCGGAAGTACCAGCTCAACCTGCTGTTGTCTTATGGGGGGCGCGAGGAGATAGTCGACGCCGTGAACAGCATGCTGGCGGAAGGCCTCAAATCCGCGGACGAGGACGCGATAAGCGCGCACCTTTATACGAAGGGCCTCCCCGACCCGGACCTCGTGATACGGACATCCGGGGAGCAGCGGCTCTCCGGGCTTATGCCGTGGCAGGCCTGCTACAGCGAGTTATATTTCTGCAGGAAGCTCTGGCCGGATTTCTCGAAGAAGGATTTCGACGCCGCGCTTAAGGAATATGCCAAGAGGAAGCGCAGGTACGGCAAGTGAATCATTCGAACTGCTTCTTGGATATCCTGCGCTTGTAGCGCTCCATCATGTCCCGGACCATCTCGGCCTGGTCGGCCGCGAAGAGGATATGGGCGATGCCGTAGGACAGCACCACGGGTAGGAGAAGGAGCGCCCGCGCCGTCTGGCTCGGGGACACTGTTATCAGCGCGATGAAGAAGAACATGGCGAGTGCGAAGATGAAATGGTACTTGTAGAAGTGCGCCGGTATGATGGGCCGGACATAGTGCTTTTTCTCCTCGTCGGAATTCGAATATGTGTCAGTGAGCACCGAGTAGTTCGACTGGAAAACAACATGCGATGTCGAAACCACCTGCGCGCCGGAATCCGCATGCACCGGCTCCGTATGCACCACGGCGCCAAGCAGGGCGATGCCTACGAGGATGTTCGCGCTCAGCAGAAGTTTAACAAGCTGGGCCAATCCTAGTGCAATCTGCCCGATTGGAAGCATGGTGTTAGAGGCTATAAGGGGATGGAATTAAAAATATAGTGATGCCCGCGCGGGCGGCAGAGACGACACGAATATAAACCGTTGCCACAGAGTTCATATCCAATTAGCCGCAGTAGCTCAGCTTGGGAGAGCACACCGCTGAAGTCCTTTTTGGAATTGGAGAACTGGTTTTGGCTCCACCTTTTCCTAAAAGGTGGAAACGGTGGGGTCGCTTGTTCAAATCAGGCCTGCGGCATTTTGCTCACAAAATGCGCAACTTGAACGGAACGCCGTTCAAGACCGCGGCATTCTTTTCACTGGTTTGCCCCGGGGGCAAACACGAACGCATCAACCCTCATTTTCGATTTTCGTATTTTTAGAGCACATACCACACCATTTATAAATTATTTTTACAACTAATTAGTCATGAAAGTTCACATCCCCCCAGGCTACAGGCCACGCTTGTCTGTTCGGGACACCGAGAGGGCGATTCCGAAAATAAAGAGGCACTTCCAGGACAGGCTCTCGGAGAACCTGAATCTTGAGAGGGCGTCCGCGCCACTGTTCGTCCTTGCCGGAACCGGCATCAACGATGATTTGAACGGGGTGGAGAGGAAGGTCGCATTCGAGGTCAAGGATGACACGGGGGCAAGGGCGGAAATCGTCAACTCGCTTGCCAAATGGAAGCGGATGGCGCTCGCAAGATATGGATTCAAGGTCGGAGAGGGCATCTGGACCGACATGAACGCGGTAAGGCCGGATGAGGAACTCGACAACATGCATTCGCTCTATGTGGACCAGTGGGACTGGGAGCGGGTCATCAGCGCAAGGGACAGGAATGTGGAATTCCTCCGCGGGATAGTCGCAGGGATATATGATGCGATAAAGAAGACCGAGAGGATGATTGACAGGGAATACCACATCAAAAAAACCCTGCCAAATGACATCACGTTCGTGACCACTTCGGACCTGGAAAGGGCATATCCGAACCTCGGCCGCAAGCAGCGGGAGGACAAGGCCGCAAAAGCCGAGGGCGCGATTTTCCTCATGCGGATAGGATGGCCGCTCCGGGACGGGCAGCCCCACGACGGGCGCGCTCCGGATTACGACGACTGGAACCTGAACGGCGACATCGTCGTATGGAACCCGGTGCTGAAAAGCGCGTTCGAGCTGTCTTCGATGGGCATCCGGGTTGATAAGGATTCGCTCCAGAAACAGCTTGCTGCCGCAGGTGAGATGGACAGGCTCGGCCTGGAGTTCCACACCATGCTGATGCAAGACCAGCTGCCCCTTTCGATAGGGGGCGGAATCGGGCAATCAAGGCTTTCGATGCTGCTCCTGAAGAAGGCGCACATCGGCGAAGTCCAGGCAAGCCACTGGCCCAAAGAGATGACCCTCGAACTGGAGGGCCGCGGAATTAAGCTGCTCTGAAAAGGCGAAGAGCCGTTTTGTTGTTTCAAGGATGTCAGCCTGCTCGCTGGCAAACGGTGATTATGATGAAGAATTTGAAGCTTGATGAGATGACATGCTGCTCATGGCACAAACCAAGGAACGCGATAGTGCAGCTTAAAACAGGAGTCGTTATTCCGAAGGAGATTCTCGACAGGATACCGGATAGCCCCGCCAAGGAGCATATGATTCACTCCGGCAACATGTGCGACCCGTGCGCGAAAAAACTTCTTGAAGGCAGGATGGAACCGATGGCCGAGACCATCATGGCTGCGGCATCCGGATGATGGTCCTCGTTAATCACAGCTTTTTTATCAAATCTAATAGCCGCTGGTACTCGGTGAACCCGGCGCCCTCGTTGATATGGCCGGCCCCGTGCTCCACGATGAATTCGCAGTTCTTTCCGAGCATCTTTGCCATGCGTTCCCCCTCCGCCAGCGGGATGAACGGGTCGTTGTCCGAGCTAATCACGATGAAGCGGCCGGCTCCCGCACGGATTTTCTTCCAGTCGAATTCCTTTTCCACAAAGCCGCGGATTTGGGGAATGCCGAGGTCCTTTGCGAAACCGGCTACGAGGATGACTGCCTTCACTTTCTCGCCCGGGGCGAATGATTCGAGGAGATGCAGTATTGTCGGCCCTCCGAGGCTGTGGCTGACCAACACCCATTCATCCTTCGGTTCGAATCTCGGGACGAGTCTGCGGGCGGTGGCGAGCCAGTCAATTAGTTTTGGGTTGTCGGTATCGGGGAAATCAGGCGATAGCACACGTTTGCCATCCGCCTCCAGTTCATCCTGCAGCCATCCGCTCCAGCAGCTGCGTCCGTCGCCGCCCCAGCAATGGAAAAGGAAGAAGTCCATGGCGATGCCTCAGAGGAGCTTGAGCTTCCCGAAAATAGCATCGAGTTCCCGCTCGTCCCACGGGCCTGCCGCGAAGCATGTAATGGAGCCGGGCTCCACCTGGGTGTGGCCGGCATCGCGGATGAGTTCGCAGGGGATTCCTGCCGCTTTTCCCTTGTTGTAGTATTCGAGCAGCTCTTCTTCGCTCTGGACTTTCAGGACGACCTTTTTCTGTCCTTCTTCTTCCCACGCGCGGGCGATTTCAGGATGAGATTTGGAAACTTTTTTGTAGGCTGACACCGAGGCGTGGGACCCCTGCCCTATCATCTTTCCGCAGGACATTTTTAGGTCTTTCCTCTCAACGATGACCTGTTTGTACATGACGACAACTTTTCAAGATGGTTAATATATCTCTTCCTCTTTCGTTCCAAATAAAGTTCCCTGCAATCCGAATACATCCAAGAGCAGATAGCCCTTGCATTATTACCATAATAATCGCACTGCCAGATGTTTTTTAATTTCTTGACATTGCGGGGAATGCTCAGCCTCTCTCGGAAGATATCTGCCATCCAATTGATTATTTTTACATTTGAACTGACAATCCTAAGCCGTATGGTGTTTGGAGGGTTGAAACTAATCGAGCCATCGCCATCGAAATAGCCGCGCATAAAATGGCTTGCCATCGAAAATGGCATGCCGGGGGCAATGAACTTCTTGGTCTTCTTAGGGGTGCACCCCAAGGCCATTAGGTCTTTGCACACTTGTCTGCTATGGATTGCCAACAGAGCGTATCTGTTTACGGATTTCTTGGAAGGTAATACTTGGCTTACGATGCTGATTCGGGCATTGGAGCCGAGGACGTGCCGGATTTTCCGTAGTATATCAATGTCCTTGATTGCTAATTTGATGCGAAATGTTCTCAGTTCTGAATCAACGTTTCCATCACTGAACAGCCAGCCCAAAACATAGGCCATCTCGCTCGTCCATTCTTTGAAAAAAGTTTCGGCCAGCCGATAACGCCTTGGTTTAATATTGTTTTCCAACCCAAGCCGGTGGGCTTTGTGATATATGGAAGTTAACGATCTATGCGGAAAGTAACCTTTGAAATTTACGTCCTTTCCGTAGCAGCTTTTTAGGAGCGCTACTTCTTCCGGATCCCAATCTGCATTGGGTTTTGTTAAACTATATTTATTCAGTGCCCGTTGAACAGTGCTCCGGCCAATCTTGTTATCTCTGGCGATGTCGGAGTATGAATTTCCATTCTTCAGCTGTTGCTCTAGGTACTGTTTGTCCCAGTAAATATTACCGTAACCAGCATTTCTTTTTCCAGTCATAGCGGAGAATCCAAAGGGGTAAATAGATAGATTTGGGGGCTTGATTTCCGCGGAAGAAAAAAAATCAGGAGGCCTTGCCGCCCTGCGATGATGGCAACGCTTCAACGAGCTGTTCCTGCGGCTTGGGTTTGGGCGGCGGCCGGGATGTGCGGGCCGTTTTCAGCGGCACCACGTTTGCCGGCAAATCCTCCGCTATTCCTGCCGGGCGAAGCATCCTGGCAAGCGCAAGGAGCGCTTCTGCCGATTGCACCGCGCGGTCAATCCGGGATGATGCTTCGCTTTCCGTAATGACGTATTTGCGGAGCGCCCTCTGCTCATGGAACTCGATTTTCCTGTCAATGCCTTCGTAGCGCACCCTGAGCTCATAGCGTTCCTCGAAAGAGCCTTCGGTGACTGGAACGCTGTGGAGCTTGAGCGCGAATCCCCTCCCCGCCACGGCCTGGTTCAGGTCCGTATCCAGTGAGCGGTCCTCGGTGAGGAATTCAAGTCTTGCGGAAAACCTCAACCCGCCGGAGGGGGTTTCCATGATTTCGGCACATGCGCCGTACAGCTCGCGCAGAGTTGCGCGGGCATCCTCGAACCTTGCCGCCATTTCGGAGGCGTTTTTCTGGAAAACGGATGAGAAGACCTGCCGGATTTCCGGTTCTGCGAGAACTCTTGGCCAATCGGCGAGCGGCTCGACCCTCTTAAAGCCCGGCTCGGGGATTTTCCCGGAGGTTGCCTGTCGGGGTGCGCGGTATGTCATCAATGGTCACCTGTGGTTCTACGAACGGGGAAAGGTTATAAATGACTGTCACAGAAATATCGACGTATGGTCGATGACATCGAAACGGTAATCCGGCTGGTTGCGGCAGTTTTCATCGGGCTGTCCATCGGATACTCGCGGAAGCACAAGCCGGCAGGCCTGCGGACATTCGCGCTGTTCTGCCTCGGCTGCACGATTTTCACGCTCATTTCCACAAGCTTCTCCGGCCCGTACATCGACCCCTCCCGCGTCATCGCGCAGATAGTCACCGGCATCGGCTTCCTCGGCCTCGGGGTAATCTGGAGGCAGGGGATAGGAAAGCCCACCGGGCTGACGACTGCTGCTGCGATTTGGGTGACCGCCGCAATCGGGGTCCTCATCGGCCTTGGCATGTGGATAGAAGTCATCGTCGGGGCCGTGCTGACACTCGGCCTGCTTTACTCCAAAGAGCCGCTCAAGAGGGCGCACCTGGAGGAATAATTTATCCGGCGGCGAGCTTAGGAAAGTTTCCATCATAGGGCTGAGTAAACAGGATGAAGTTTGCTGAAGCTTTAACCGGGGTGGAACCTTAGGAAAGTTTCCAGTATTTCTTGTTCTTTATGAACACTTTCTGCGCCCCGATCAAATCCAGGTAGAACGCATCCTCGCTCCGCTGCAGGCGCTTGAGGACGCGGTCTGCCGTCGAAGGCCCGATGCCATATGTGGAAAGCGCAATCAGCGCCCGCTTCCCATGGGCGCGTATCAGGCCCGCAGAGTATTCCAGATCATGCCCCGGCTGATTATCGCGCCCAAGGAGCGCAAGAGAAGCCGCGCCGCACTTGTGGCATTTTATTGAATCGGGCGCCCCGGCAAGGTGCATGAAGCGGCTCG
>JAGVPF010000146.1 GCA_020052325.1 archaeon | reverse complement strand
TGGACCAGCTTCGGGAAGTATCACGACGCCTCAAAGGGATGAAGTGCGTCAAGGCGGCGATACTTTTCGGCTCTTTCGCCAAAGGCAGGCAGAGGGCGGATTCCGATATCGATATCTGTGTCATCACCGAGGGCGAGGGCGACTCGCCTCTCGAGCTATCCTCGGATAAGATTGACATCTCGCTGTTCCACAAGCTGCCCCTCATCGTCCGCTATCGTGTTTTCAGGGACGGAAAGGTGTTATTCTGCAGGGACGGCCTTCTTCTCACCAAGCTGAGATTCTGGACGATAAAAATCTATCTGGATGAGAAACACTGGCGTGATGCATTCGTGGCGAAGGTGCTTTCTTGATTGACAAGGAACAGATATCGGTGATGGTGAAGGATATCGAAAGGTATCTCTCCGACCTTTCAGCGATGGACATAAGCCGCAAGGAGGACCTGAAGGAAAAGGAGGCCTACTACGCGGTATCCATGGTGGTTTTCGCGGTGATGAACCGTGTCATCGACATCGGCAACGAGATAATCTCAGGCTCCGGGAACATGCCGCTGCCCGGGGCATACTCAGACACGTTCGAAATCCTTTCCAAGAACAAGGTCCTCACTCCGGTGCTGGCCTCAGAACTGGCCAAGCTGATGAGATACCGGAATATCATCGCCCATGAATATTACCGCCTGTCGGTTGACGAGCTGTTCGCGCTGAAGAAAAACATCTACAAGGCCGAAAAGTTTGTTAATGAGATAAAAAAATACCTGAAACGCTGATACTCCATGCGCATCAAGCTTTTCTTCAACAAAAGCGTCCACGAGAACGCGGCCTACTACTACGAGCAAGCCAAGGAATCGCGCGAAAAGATGGCCGGCGTCGAGAAGGCGATGGAAGAGACGAAAAAAGAGATGGAAGAGGCCGGGAAGCCGGAGAAGAAGGACGTGCGCATCAAGAAGGCCAAGGAGTGGCACGAGAAATTCCATTCCGCCCTGACTTCGTCCGGAAAATTGATGATTGGGGGCCGAAGCGCGCAGCAGAACGACCAGGTTGTCTCGAAGCACATGGACGATGCGGATTTGTTCTTCCACGCTGACATCCAGGGCGGGGCGGTGTTCGTCCTCAAAGATGGAAAAGCGGCCGGCGAAGAGGAATTGCTCGAAGCAGCGCATATGGCCGCATCATTCTCAAATGCATGGAAGAACGGCAACGCGGCGGTGGACGTCTATGCCGTTGAGAAGAAGCAGCTCACTAAGAACATGTCTGGGGGGTTCGTGCCAGCCGGCGCGTTCGCGATTCTTGGGGAAAGGAAGTGGTTCCGTTCCGCCAAGCTCGCCCTGCGCATCGGGCTTGGGGAAAAAGGCATCTCGATTGTGCCCGAATGCTCGAAAACAAAGCTCAAGGACGAGCTTACCCTCGTTCCGACGCTGACCGGAAAGGACAAGGGCGCGCTCGCAAAAAGCCTGGCAAAAAGGTTCAACCTCCATCCTGACGATTTCCTCGAAATCCTGCCGAATGGCAAATCAAAGACGCTCGAGCCGGGTGCCAGGCGCTAGTTTTCCATGCAAAGCCGCGGGAATTCTGTTTCTTTTTGTGGATTATCGGTAGGATTCGTCGATTGGCGTGAGGAAGCCTTTATAAATATTATATTAGAGTGGTTGGACGTAATGATCGTACGCCCATGGGGGCGGAGGAATAAACCATGAACTTCAAGAATATCCTGGCCCTCTTCGGGGTCATGCTCTTCGGAGCAGGATTAGTAATGGCAATCAGCGGTGCCACAGTCGGCACCGAAGTCGAAGTCAGCCGCTGGACGGGACTCACCGCCGGTAGCGTTGGTACTGAAGGTGGTAACATCTCAGGCGTCAACGTGACTGGTGCGACGCTCACCGACAGATGGGCAGCGTTCTTCGGTGACGTAACTGGTAACATCAGACTTACTGACTCTGCAGGCACGAACAACGTTTACGCGTGGACCTGGACAGCTGCTGATGGCGGGGAAGTCTGCCTCTCGGAGGATGCAGCCTTTGCATTCGCCTCTGCTGTTGCAGCCGATGGCACTGACATCGACACAGCCATGGCCTGGGGCGCGAGCGCCGACGACGGCGTGACGACCTACGCCGGCGATGACGGTTCGATTACCTTCAACGGTGTTACAGCGATAACGACCGCAGACAAGGTTGTGCTTGACGGCTCGAGCTTTACCGACGTGGTAGTGAGCGACGGAGCTGACCTTGCATACTGCACGGACATTGACTCTGCCGGTACGAACTACAATGGCGCGGCCGCGAACTACGAAATTATGGTCCCGACAGCATTGTCTGGCGCAACGACCTATAACTTCTTCGCGGAGCTGAACTGAAGCAGTATAATCATTTTTTTTATTTTTCTTTAATTTTATGCGCATTTCGCGCATGCGACAGGGAGGGAAATAACATGAGGCTTTCATTCATCGCGCTATTCATGCTCACCATTTTCACATTGTCATTCGCCGAGGACATGGTCGCAGTCAACTCGATGGATGGCCGCGACGTCCTCTCCGGCATCTTTTACGCTAACGTCAAGGGCATACCGGTCAAATTCATGCCGGTTCCAGGCGGAAACGCCGACGTTTTCGCCGCGAAGGTAGGTTCCAACCACGATATAATGCTCATCCAGGGCTCCCTCCCGGTTAGCAGCTTCGTGGAAAGCGCCTTGACGAACAAAAACAACACAATTACGCTCTACTCATCAACCGACGGTGGAAACACCAACCTCGATTTGGCCAAGAAATCCGGCGCAACGAGCTTCATTATAGTCGATTCCGCTTATTCCGACAGCGCGATTTCGGTCATGCCATATGCGGCTAAGATAAAGGCATACGTTCTTCTCGCGAACAAGGACAACATCGCGCAAATCAAGGAAATAGTCGGCAGCAAGAAGGTAATCATCTTCGGCCTCGTCGACCAGCAGGTGAAAACCGAGCTGGCCTCATTAAGCCCGGAAATCATCGGGAAGGGCGAGGACAAATACGAGGATAACGTCCTCATCGTCAGCAGGATGATGCGCGAATATACGATTAACCGCGCATTGGTCGTCGATGGCTCATTCGTCGAGGATGCGATGACGACCGGGGACCAGCCGATAATCCTCTCGGGCAGGCTAGTCCCGCAGGTAACCTACGATTTCATCAAGCAGAATGTCCGCGACAACAAGCTCACAGGTGTCATGCTGGTCGGAAACGACCTTGTCGTGCCAATCTACGACATGCGCGAGCGCATGAAGGCCGAATTCCAGACCGAGGGCCTGAACAAGACCTTCGGCATCACAGTCAAATTCGCACAGGTCATCCCTTCGGCAGGGACCGGCGTCCTTACGCTTGACACGTTCCGCATGCCCACATACAAGCCGGACCTAAAGATAACCGAAACCGTCTACAACACGCAATCCAAGAAAGTCATGGTCAGCGTTGACAACCAGGGGGAAGGCGCGGCATACTACACGATGGAAGTCCGCATCAAAGTCAACGGCCAGGACTTCAAGAGCTTCGGCGGCGACGAGACCAAGCTGATTGAACGCGGCGAGAAGCAGGGCACGGAGTACGCCCTCGACCTATCCGGAGTCTCCGAAGGTACCGTTAACGCGACCGTTCTCGTCAAATACGGCTCATTCAAGAAATCCCTCGAAGAGTTCACCCCTTACGAAGGACAGCTGACAACAATCAGCTACACCGACACTTCAAACGTCACGGTACAACAGGCAAGATACGACTCAACCAAGAAAAGCGTCCTTGTGACGATAAAGAACAGCGGCGGAGAGACGGCTTACGTGTTCTCGAAGCTCATGGTCAGATACGGCGGCTCGCCCACGAACATCAGCAGCTCCGGAGTCAAGGAGCTGGCTCCGGGTTCGATGCTAATCGAGGAGTTCCCATTGGAGCTTACCCAGGAGGACCTTTCAGCGAACAAGAACGCGAGCGTATTCATCGATTACGGCGGAAGGCAGGGCTTCCTCCTGAAAAAGGCAGAATACATCGTACCCCTTGAGAGCTCAGGGGAATTCCCGCTGATTCTAGTTGGTGCGGCGTTTGTGGTGCTGGTCATACTGGCTGTTGCGGCTTACTACTTCACGAAAAAGCCCGAAAAGAAGAGATAGAGGGACCAAGATGAGAATCCCCCTGCTCCTCCTTTTCTTTGCCTGCGTAGCGTTCGCCCAGTCCGTTCCGACCGAAGGCGGGAACATAAGCGCGGTCAACGCCACCCAAGATTCCAATTCCACCTGGCACGGCGTCTGCGGCCAGGCATCGGCATCTCCGTTCACCCCGGTCACAGTTTCCGCGGCTCCCGGAAATATCACCTGCCTTACGATAAACACTGGCTCGGCATCTTGCGCCTACGGAGTGATGGACCTCTTCCTCCTCTTCTCGAACTCATCGACCGCAATCACCTCGCTTTCCAGGGGAAACCTGACAGTACTCGACGATTTCATCGCCAGCAACACCCAGAACGCGTCCTCGACATTCGTCATGTCTACGACGTTCGATACGGCTAACTTCGGAACGATAACCGGCGTTCCAACAACGTACACCAACTCGTTTGTCCCAGCCACATTCCGGCTCGGCTATCTCCAGGACCAGGCTCAAAACCTCGTATTCATCACCGATATCGTTTCGGATCAGGCCGGATTCAACGGCTCCCTGTTTGACTTCCAGCTCATGCTTCCGACGATGAATGGCACGCCGGTGGACTACTACCTTACGGTCGACTTATCGTGCAACCCTCCGCCAGGAACAAACGGAACGCCATCACAACCACCCGGAGGGGGAGGCGGAACGCACACTCCCTACTACAACCAGACAAACATCACGCCCCCAACCGAGCCCCCCGAAGGCAACGCGACCAACATCACGCAGTGCGATATCATTCTCTATTGCAGCGAATGGGGGCCCTGCACGGACGGGTACAGGTACCAGTCGTGCAAGGATACGATGAACTGCTCGAACACCGAGGTCTTCAGGGTGGAAAAGTGCATCGGACCCCCTGGAAACGAAACGAAGCCCCCGCTTATTGAAATAATCCCCCAGATAATCATCAAGCCGGAGTTCCCCTGCTGCCTGCCCATGCTGTTTCTCCTGATTCTTCTGCCTATCTACGTCGTCCTGAAAAGGCTCAGGAAGCAGAAAGAAAAGGGAGGCAGAGCATGAACACCCCCGCGCTCTGGGCCCTTGGAATAGTTTTTGCCATAACCCAGCTCATTAACCTGACCTACTTCGAAGGCCTGAGCCAGGATTTCTCGGACCTCGCCCTCCAGGTAGTGACGGCAAACGCATCATACAACGCACCCTACGCGGTAGTGGACCAGGCAGACGGCGCATGGATAGTCGTCAACGCCACCCTTCCGGAAAACGACGGCTATATCCTTAACGTCCTTTCATCCTCAGAACTGGGCGGCGCTTACGAAGACACCAGCGACCCCTCAATAATAGAAATCACCTACCAGGATGGCTTCGCGCAGGACTTCTCAAACCTCATCGTGGCCTTTGTTTCACCTGACGGGGCGGCTACGACGGTAACCCATTTGGTAATCGGCATGAGCGAAGGCCAGTGGGCAATCATCGCACTTCCAAGGCCTCCCATGGCTGGAGAGACAATCAGCCTCATGGCCAAGGTAGGCGATGTCGAACCGCCTTCCGAGACCTATGTTTCCCCGGACGACCCCATCAATGAGGACGAATTCGGGCTGAACGAAACCATTCCATCCATCGAAACCGAGCCATCCCCTGAACCGGCGCTGGAATCTGGCGATTCCGGCAATGAAACGGCCAATCTCATTGAAGAAACCGCTTCAATCCGGATTTTCGACGCTAAAGGCAACGAGCACAAGGCGGAAAACAAGAAAGAGAAGAACAAGCTGAAATTCAAGCTGGACAACCTTCCAATACGGGATATCACCTTCTTCGGATTAAAGACATCCAATCCGTCATTGGGCATCGATTTCCCGGACGGCGTTCCGGCTCCGGAAGGGTGCGTCTGGTCCCAGGTCTATGCAATCGACCCGACGGCGCTCGATTTCACAAGCGCAACGGTCACCGTGACCGCCAAGGGCAACGCCCTGTACAAGTGCAGGGACTGGGACTTCGCCTCGCGCTCATGCGGAGGCGAATGGGCGCTGCTGCGCGGCGACCTTGTACCGGGCGAGGATTACACTATTACGATTACGCCCGAAGATCCGGCATTCGGCGAAGCGAACATCACGGTAATCGATGTCCAGTCATACCCTGTTGTGGGGGGCAACTGGACAGTCCGTTTCACCACCTCCGGCACCGCGAACCTGACCATCCGCGCAGTTAACGGCACCACATGGGACGATGAAGACCCGCTTGCAGACCTCAACTTCCTCGAGCTCCGCTGCGGCGACATCACATTAAGCCCGGTGTGGGACGACGCCTCGAAGACGGTCCTTTACGAAAACTATTTCTGCTCGGACACGGGCTACGAGACGAGCCGGGTCCTGACGAGCGGCGAACACCACCTCGAGTTCCAGTTCGGCG
>JAGVPF010000002.1 GCA_020052325.1 archaeon | reverse complement strand
GCTGACGGCAGGATTTGAACCTACAATCCCAGGGGGACCGGTTAGCTTGAACCACCTTTTTGGGTGATATAAGGAACCGCGGTTCCTTACGCTTCAAGACCGGCGCACTACCAGGTTATGCGACGTCAGCAACGAGCGCAGCGAGTTGATGACGGCCATGGAACGAATCGTCGTTCCATTGGACGTCAGCTAAAAAAACCCTATAGGGTCGTCTGCTCGGGCGGAGCCTCCTCCGCAGGCGTGCTCCCCTGCTTCTCCTGTACGAAATATATCTTAAACTTCTCGGTCAGCGCGAGCTTGGATGAGCGGCCGGATTTGTGTGATTTCAGGAACCCGGCTTCGATGAGTTCCTTGACGTCCGCATAGACGTGGGTGCCGATTTTGCGGACAAGCGCGGATTTCAGCATTCCGTCGTGCTTCGAAAGGTACGCAAGCGTCCGCAGCGCGCTCTTGCCTATTTCGGTGTCCTGGGCGTACTGGCGCACGCGGGGCAGGATATCGGCCCGCACGCGAATCGAGTACTTCCCGTCCGTCTCGGCTATTTCCACCGCGCTCTCGCGCTCGTCGTAGTCCTTCTTCAGCTCGGCAATGACGCCCTGGATGTAGCCGAGAGCCCCGATGCCTGTGAGCGTCCGGAATTCTTCGAGTGTCATGGCGCGCGAGCTCATGAATAGCGCTGCTTCGATGAGCCGTTTCTCCTCCTTCATAAGCATCTACCTGAGTTTCAGCTGTTTCTTCAATTCGTCCGAGTAGTCTACGGAGTCAAGCTTTTTCTTTTTTCGCTTTATCGCTTTTTCAATCTCACTCGCGCATTCCGCGATGCTTCTCCTGGAGGTATCGAGCTCAATGGGGGGGTTTTTGTATTCGGCTTGTGCCCGCACAACGCAGTAGTCCAGCATCTCGCTCATCAGGTTTTCGTCGAGCTTTTTCCCCCCATAACGCCTTTTTGAAAGCCGTTTTTTGAGGACGCTCGGATGTGTGCGCAAAACGAATACGAAATCCGCCGGAATCCGGAATTCGCACGCAAGGTGCCCCTCTACGATGAAATCGTTTTTCCGGACAAGGGGCCGCATAGCCTTCGCCAGCCTGCCGATGTCGACTTCGTGGTTTTTTCCAACCAGTTTTTTTCTGATGGCGATTCGCTTGAGGTCCAGGAGCTCAAGGCCAAGGCGCTTTGAAAGCATCTTCGCAATCGAGGACTTGCCGGTCCCAGGGGAGCCGGTGATTATTATGCGCATGCCATCACAGCCTTGCTGAGAGGAGCCGGAAATATTCGCGGGCCGAATCCAGGGTCTTCGCCCCGTCCTTTGTCAGGCGGTAGTATTTCCTCCTCTCCTTGAACTCGGATGAAATCAGCCCCTCGGATTCGAGCTTGTAGAGCACCACGTACACCATTATCTTGTTTGGGCGGAAAAGAAATTCCTTCTCGATGCGCTCGTCCAGCGCGTATGCGTAAAGCTCGCCCTCGCGTTGAATCAATGAAAGAAGGTAGAGCCAGAGGTTGCCGTTTGTCAGGAGGTTCTTCAGCCTCCGTATCGGCTTCGGGTTTGTTTTCATCCTACCAGCTAGCCCGTATCGCGGGGGGTTTGGCCAAGCCCGGGCACGGTCGGCGTGAGGGGCATGTGGCGGGCCGTGTCGTACAGCTCGGGCGGGCGCTTGTCGCGGGGAATGCGTGCATCGATGTGCTCTTTGACCTCAATCATGTCGTCGGTGCTGCGGGAATCGTGGCTGTCGCGCGTGTCTGCAACGCCGCGAGCGAGATCTGCCGGGTCGCCGGCCCCCCCAATGTCAGATCTAATTATGGTGCCGAGTTGTCCGGAGGGGTGCTCTATAGACGGACGTTCGGCAGTTGGAAGCGTGGATGCGGCGGTTTCAAAGGAATCAATGCGGGGCAGTGCGGTGGAATATGCGGTCGCCGCCGTCTCCATCGTACGCGCAGTGTCCTCGTCTCCGAGCGCCCGCGCCGCCCTTGCCGCAGTAGTATAATCCCTTATCGCGGCACCGACCTCTGCGCGGGCCGTGCTGTAATCGCCTTGGGTGACGAGGGTTTCCACCCGCTCCCTGCGGTTTACTTCGACGCTCTCTACGGATGTGGGATTTTGCCGCTCATTGGCTGCCACAACTGGAGCCCACGCCTCCGGGGGCATGCCCGGCGGAGGGGGAGGCGGAGGTGCGCTTGCGGGGAGTTCTCCGTACGGTTGAATTCCGCCGGATTGGGTCAATGCTGCATGATGCATATCGGAATCAAACGCGCGCGTGGCCTGGGCGTATTCGGAATCCTGGAGCGCGCCTTCCGTACGGCGGGCACCATGGACCATGACGGCGCTGGCATAGTCGAAGACGGCGGAATTCACCTGCTCGGCGGTTCGTGTTATCATCTCGGGCGCAACAGGTGCGGAAGCACGGTAAAGCGTATCGAGCGCGGCAAGCTCGCGCGCCGGCTGGGCAATCGAATCAGGTATCCTGTATCCGCCGACGGCTTCGGGCTGGGCGACCAGCAAGGCTCCGGTGCCTTCAGGCGTCATCATATGGCCGGCATTTGACAG
>JAGVPF010000003.1 GCA_020052325.1 archaeon | reverse complement strand
CGTTTCGGAGGAGCTCGGGGAGGACAAGGGGCCAGGTTTCTACCGGAAGATACTCAAGGCGCTGGACGCGAAACCCTCGGACTGCATCATGGTGGGGGACAGGGAGGATGGCGATATCGCGCCGGCAAAGGAAGTCGGGTTCAAAACGATACGCATCAAAAGCGGAAAGCATGCGGATGTGCCCACGAAAGCCGATTTCTCGGTGGCCGACGTCAGCCAGATACCGGCCATCCTGCAGGGCCTGCGGTCTTCTAAAAAAGACTTATAAAACATTCATCCAATAGTCCATCTATGAGACTGCTCATTTTAGGACTGATAGTGGCGTCCCTGCTCCTGGCCGGCTGCGGCAGCAAGACCCAGACCGGATGCAAGGACAACACGGGCTGCAAGTCGTGGCAATTCTGCAACACCTCGGCCAGTACATGCGCCACTCTCGCCGGATACTGCGATTCCGACCTCCAATGCACAGACAACATGACGCGCTGCGACATTGAGCGGACGCACCTTTGCGTCTACAAGGCGGGGCAGTGCAGGACGAACGCGAACTGCCAGGGGTGGCAGGTGTGCGACACCTCCCAGGCATGCAGGCCCGCGCCCGGATACTGCGATTCCGATTCCCAGTGCGATCCGGTCTTCGAGTTCTGCAACCCGTCCACGCACAAGTGCGGCCCGGCCCCCGGCTACTGCGTTGCCGACACCGACTGCGATTCATGGAAGAAGTGCGACATAGTCAGCAAGAGGTGCTACATGCTCGAAGGCAGGTGCGACCTCGATGGCGACTGCCAGACCTGGCAGACATGCGAATTGAAGACGCACGTCTGCAAGCCGAAAGTCGGCTTCTGCATCAACGATGACAACTGCCCGGCCTGGTCCAAGTGCGACCTCGTTACCCAGAAATGCATCGCAAGGCAGGGCTACTGCCTGGCCGACAACGAATGCAATGAATGGGAATTCTGCGGGACCACCACGCACCAGTGCACGCCTTCCAAGGACCGCTGCGGCAGCGATTCGCAATGCGGCAAATGGCAGTACTGCGACAGCAACCACTATTGCAATGCGAAAGCCGGCTCATGCGATGACAATGCGGACTGCGTGCAGGGCGAAGTGTGCAACCAGCAGACGCATGGCTGCCAGTAGCCTTTGTTTGTTTTTCTTTTTTCCGGCCTTTTTCTTCCCTTCGGGGATTTCAATCCTCTGAAGTGATGCTGGGCCCGGTGCCTGTCGGAGGCGCATTGCCCGGCCTGCCGCCCTGCTTGGTTGGAGGCCTGATTCCCGGCCTCAATGCCGGCGCGCGCTCAAGGGACACCTCGATGGTCCGATCGGAATCCGGCACGAATGTCCTCTCAGCCTCGGTGAAACCGCGCTTCCTGAACCTCAGGCGGATTTGGTCGGTTCCTGCCCCGTAAGAAATTGAGCACGGCCTGGACGCCTCCGTTACGCAAAGGCTGTTCTCGCCGTCAAGCACCTCGACGCCGGCTGGCGTCGTCCGGATTGAAATGCTGAATGTGACCGGCGCCACCGCAGAGCCGGCTTCCGGCGCTGCCGCGCTTGCAGTTTCAGCCGCTCCGGCATCCACGCTTGCCACAAGCGGCGGAATCGGCACCAATGCGGGATTCACCGGGCGGGGCGTCGGATTTTCCCTTGAATCAGGCACATCTGCCATTGCTTCCGATGTAGTCTGGATATGAGGGGCGACCGGTCTGCCGCCTGACCTGACAATCGCGATGCCCGTCAGGGCTCCGAGGCCTACCACTGCGGATATCACCGCGGCGGTTGCAATCCTTTTCATCCTGCGATTTTTATCGGGGCTGAACTGTTTGATGAGCGTTTTCATCCCGGCCTTCTTCGCCTCGTCCTGCCCTGCTGCGATTTCATCGCCTTCTGCCGCGACCAGGGGAATCGGTTTCACGACCCCGGCCTCGATTGCCATGGCCGACCTCTTCCTCCCGTCTACCTCTACGCCATGGATTGACTCCGAGACCACTATGCTGGGAAGGTTTATGTCAATGGGTTTTGCCGCAGGCTTATCCTCGGCCTTGGGTTTGGGCTTCGGCTCAATTTTGAGCCTTCGTAGCGCATCCTGGAGCTCGGTCATGCTCTGGTACCTGTCTGCCGGGTCCTTCTCGAGGCAGCGCATGATTACGGAATCCAGACCCTCCGGTATCCCCTTCAACGGGACTCTCTTGCTAGGGAGTACTGGCGTTTCACACTTGATTTTTGGGAATAGCTCTGCGAAAATGGCTTGCGGCGTCGTTCCGCTCCCGTCCGTACCGAACGGAGGCATACCGGTTGCCATCTCGTACATCGTCGCTCCAAGCGAATAGATGTCCGCCCTCTTGTCAACCTTCTTGCCTTCGGCCTGCTCCGGGGAAAGGTAATCCATGGAGCCCATGATGAAACCTACCTGGGTGCGGAATGAAGCCCCGACCTTGTCCTCGACCTTAGCTACGCCGAAGTCCATTATCTTGACTGTCTGCTTTCCGTTGCTTCCGATGACGAATATATTCTCCGGCTTGATGTCGCGGTGGATGATGCCCGCCTCATGGGCGGCGGCAAACCCGTCGCATGCCTGGATGAAGAGCGCCTGAAGGACATCGGGTTCGAAGCTGCCCTTCTCGCTCCTCAACTGATTCATGTCCTTGCCGTTAAGCATCTCCTGCACGATGAAGGAATATCCGTCCTTCTCGTCAGGGTGAAGCTTGTAGATGATTGTGATATTCGGATGGTTCAGCTTCGCAAGGGCTCTCGCCTCCTTGAAAAACCTGGCCATCGCCTCCCTGTTGCCGAACATGTCGTCATTCATTACCTTGATGGCGACTTCCCGGTCGAGGGCGTCGTCCCTGGCAAGGAATACGTTACCCATCCCCCCGCTGCCAATCTTGGCTATGAATGTGTAGCCTTGCTCCGCGAACTTTTTGGTAAGAACCTGCTCCAGCCTCTCTGCTGCTTCTTCTGCTGTTTCAGGCACCTGGAGCTCCGGATGGGTCGGCGAGCTGCTAATATCATGCGGGCCTTCCTGAAGGACTTCACCAATGCCCTTCTTCGGCGGCCTCGGAGGTGCGGGTTTGACGCGTTCCTGCGTGCCGCTGCCCTCCTTCTTGGATTGTGACATGTTATACTTTGTGTTAGAAAAGTATTTTAAACCCCAACCCCCCGGCTGTACCTGCCAGCATGAAGGCCTGCGGCATTACCTTTTTAAAGTGTTTTAGTTAATGTTTGTCCATGAAGCTATTGCATAGTGAGCCTATTGGACAGAGGGAGGCCAGGAAAGAGGCCGAATCCCGTCCGGGCCCGGTGAAGAGGGCCGTCCTGAATTGCGCGCTTATCGGCGCGTTCGCGCTTTCATCCCAGCTGATGCTGGAGGGGAACGCAAGGGCGCAGGCGCCAACCCCCCCCGAGCAGGCACAGGCTCCTGCAGCTCCGGTGGCCCAGCCGAATGCCGTCCAGGCACCGGCGCAGAGATACACCGCTGACGGAAGGTCCGCGCAGGTCTCGGATACAAACGGCGCGCACAACGTTTACGTGGTCAGCAGCCAGCGCGGCTTCGCCCCGAACGTCACGGTCGAAGGGCCGTGCAGGCTTATCGTCAGGTTCTATCCGGCTGTGCTCAGCGAGCGCTTCCCGACTCCGGAATCAGAATACTCCCGCCAGGTCGATTATACGCTTGGCCCTTCGGGTGGCCAGCAGAGGCCCGGCTCGTTTT
>JAGVPF010000172.1 GCA_020052325.1 archaeon | reverse complement strand
GAAGGAGATTTTCTTCTTCATCTGGCACACGAACAAGGGGATGCTCTGGTATCGCGCCAACTTCCCCACGCTCTTCGAGAAGGCATTGCGCGAGCGGGGCGGGAAAAAATTCCTGAGCGGCGAGGCCACCCCGTCCTATATTCTTTATCCCGGCACATACGAGAAAATCCACCAAATGAATAGGGATATCAAGCTGGTGCTCATGCTCAGGAATCCGGTCGACAAGGCGTATTCCAATTACAACCACCTTGTAAAAGAAGAGCTTGCCGGCGAAGGCGGCATCGAAGAGATGATCAAGGGGGATTTGGAGGGGATGTCTTCTAGTAAAACGCCCTTCCACCACATCGTCAGCTCAGGAATCTACGTGGACTATATAAAAAAGCTCCACGATGTCTTTCCAAAGGAACAGGTGCTCATACTTAAATCCGAGGAATTCTTCGGTGACCCGGGCGCGGTTACGGGCAGATGCTTCCGGTTCCTCGGGCTTCCGGACCATCCGCTCGGGGAGTACACGAATTACAATCCAGGTGGATATGGGAAGGAAATGGGCCGCCGGACGCGGAAACGGCTTGCCGACTTCTACAGGCCCCACAACAAGCGGCTTTATGATTATCTCGGGATCGATTTCGGCTGGGACTGAGGAATCAGGGACAGCACCCTGCATGCGCTTTCATCGACGGTTTCCCTGTCTGTGTGGATAACGAGCTCGGGTTCGAGCGGGTCCTCGTACGGGTCGTTGTAGCCGGTCAGGTTCTTCACTTCGCCACGCACAGCTTTTGCGTAAAGGCCCTTCGGGTCGCGTTTCATGCAGACCTCGAGCGGGCATTTCACGTAGACCTCGGCAAAGCGCGGGGAAAGCACTTCCCGGGCATGGTTCCGGACGCTTCGGATGGGCGAGATGAGCGATATGAGGACGACGCGATCTTCTGAGAGCTTCTTGGCTATGTCGATGACCCTGCGGTTATGGGTTGCCCGGTCCTCAGGGCTGAAACCAAGGTCCGCGCTTATCTTCTTCCGGACCTCATCCCCGTCCAGTATCTCGGATTCCACGCCCTGCGCTGCAAGCATTGCCTTGACCTTGTAGGCTATCGTCGTCTTTCCTGCACCCGGGAGCCCAGTAAGCCAGATAATCATGCCATCACAAATCCATACGATTATACGAAGGGGTTTTCCTCTTCAAGAATCACGTCGAGTATCTCCTTCCTGAGCATGCCGTCGGGATTCTCCTTCTTCAGAATCTTCTCGCGGAGCCTTGTTCCGCTGAAATGCATGTGGGATTCGGGCGGGTGATCGCAGCCGCTGACCACGGAATCGCACCTGTGGCAGAAATAGATCGTACGGAAGAATATGGGGGTTATGCCCAGATCGTCGAATTCGCCGAAAATCTCCTGCGCGGCATATGGCGGGTAGTACTTGCCCACCCCCGCATGGTCGCGGCCGACGATGAAATGCGTGCAGCCGAAATTCTTCCTTATTATCGCGTGGAATATGGCCTCCTTCGGCCCGGCATAGCGCATCTTGGTGCGCAGTATCCCAAGCACGGCGTTCGGAAGGCTGTGCGATATAAGCTTCTGGTATGCCCGTATGATGACCGAGTCACGGAAGTCGCCCGCCTTCTTCTTGCCTATCACGGGATTTATGAACAGCCCGTCAACCGAGCCCAAGGCCTCCCGCTGGACGTGCTCGTGGCCGATGTGCGGGACGTTCCGGGTCTGGAAGCCGACAACCCGCTTCCAGCCCTTTTCGCTGAAGATGGCCCGGGTTTGGATGGGCTTGAGGTAATAGGGGCTGAATTCGTCCTTGATTTCGGAAAACAGCGCCACCCTGCCACCTGCGAAGCGGCCGGGCGAAGCCATCACTTCCGCGACGCCAGGGTGCGCCGGGTCGCTGGTACCGAACGTCTTCTGGCAGATTGTATCCCGGTCGAAAGAGTAGACGTCCTCCACTGTCATCTCGCCGACTGCCTTTCCATGATGCACAAGCGAGAGAAGCTCGCCGCTTCTGGTCCCTTCATCGACAGGGAGCAATATGGGGATTGTCCATGGCGCTCCGCCAGGAAGCCTCATATCATCCAGCACGCCTTGCAGCTCGTCCTGGCGCATGAATCCCGATAACGGGTGAAAGACGCCGTGGCAGATGTTCTCGATTTCCCCCAAAAGGTCGGAATCGATGGCTATGGAGGGTGCGCGCAAATCCGCCTTGGCTGCAGCCAGGGTTCTTTCAACAGGTTTTCCACCATGTGGCCTAATCATGCAAATCCGTACAAGGAATGTTGCATTGATTTTTTAAAGATGTTTCACCATTTGTATCCCATGGCGGAAGGGAAGGGCGTTGTATTCTTCAATAACAAGAAAGAGGGCTACCTCGGCCTTCTTGCGGACTACCTCGGCGATATCCGCAAGGTCCCGATAGCCTTGGCGTTCTTGCCCCGGCTGCTTACATCCCCATTGCGCAGCCTGCCGGACTTCATCGTAATCGGCTTTCCCAAGTGCGGAACGACATCCCTATATGAATATCTTGTCGGGCACCCATCGATAGGCTCCGCCTTCGGAAAGGAAACGTTCTTTTTCGACCATCACCATAAAAAAGGCCTTTTCTGGTACCGGGCATATTTCCCGACCTTTATCCACAGGCTTTTTGACAGCGCGTTCATATGCGGAGAGGCCACGGCCGCCTACAGCACCCACCCGGAGACGTATAAGAGGATATTCGATGCGAATCCGAAGGCGCGGATTATCGTGCTCCTGCGAAACCCCGTTGAAAGGGCGTATTCCAATTACAGGCACCTTGCAAGGCTGGGGCATGAAAGGAGCTTCGAGCAGACGATTGACGACAACCTGGAAGGGAAGAGGTATGAAAGGCATACAACCTTCCATGACATTCTCGCATCGGGCGCGTATGCGGGCTACCTTGAGAAGCTCTTCGGCGTCTTCCCGCGCGGCCAGGTGCTTGTCCTGAGCTCCGACGAGTTCTTCACGGACCCGGATGCTACTGTCAAAAAGTGCTTTTCATTCCTGGGGGTGCGGATGCTTTCGCTGAAGGAGTATCGCAAGTTCAACCCCGGGGGGCGAAAAAAAGAGATGGGCCAGGAGGCGAGGGAGAAACTGGAGAGGTTCTACAGGCCCCACAATAAGAGGCTCTATGAGCTTCTGGGAAGGGATTTCGGATGGTAGGGGGAGGGCAGTTCGGGAATGATGCACGGTTCTACCTATCGGGTGCAAACCTGCGAAAAGCGATATCTTTTGCCCCGAGGCTTTTGACATCTCCTTTCCGCATGCTTCCGGATTTCATGGTCATCGGGTTCCCGAAATGCGGCACCACCTCGCTTTATGGCTTTCTTACAAAGCATCCAAGCATCTGCGCCGCGTTCCAGAAGGAAACCACCTTTTTCACGCTATCTTATCGGAGGGGGATGCTGTGGTACAGGGCCTTTTTTCCCACAGTTATCGAGAAGCGCTTTTCGGAACTGCGCGGAAGAAAATTCATCACCGGGGAAGCCAGCCCGGGATACGTCTATTTCCCGGATATCCACGGGAAAATCTTCAGGATGAATCCTAAAATCAGGCTTATCGCATTGATGCGCAATCCGGTTGACCGGGCGTATTCCAATTACATGCACCTCGTTCGGCGGGGCTATGATAAGAGCATGGAGGAGGCAATACAGGATGATGTGGAAAACAAGCAAGCCCGCCCGCCCAGCTACAATATCCTTACAGGAGGAATATACTTCGAGCCGCTGAAGTGCCTTCTCGAGGTCGTCCCCCGAGGGCAGGTCCTTCTGCTGAAGGCCGAGGATTTCTTCGACAATCCGAAAAAAATCACGAACGAATGCTTCAGGTTCCTGGGTTTGCCCGAACACGAACTCGGGGGGTATCCGAAACTGAACAAGGGTGAATATGGGGGGATGGATGCGGAAACAAGAGCCAGGCTGGAGGAGTTCTACCGGCCGCACAATGCGATGCTGTACCGGCTTGTGGGAAGGGATTTCGGATGGTAGAGGGTGAATAAACACGTGGATTTTGCAGAAATCGGGGGCAAACGGTTCGCGATCTGCCTTGTCGCAAGCGGCAACCGCACGGCGAACGCGAGGCTGCGGAATGGAACGATAATCGTCAGCATCCCCTCGAGGTGGCCCAAGGCGGAGAAGGAACGGGTCTCATCAAACCTCCTGCGCAGGGCAATCAAGGCGATTGAGGATGGCCGATGGGCGGAGGCGCAGGGCCGCAAGGTCCTGTTCTCGCACGGCCAGAAGCTGATAGCCCTTGGCAGGCCGCTGGACGTCATATTCATATCGTCCAAAAGATTCGGAAGCAGGGTTGACGAGTCCCACATTGTGGTCAATATCGTCGAAAATCATCCAAGGAAAGAAGAGATAGCATCAAAGCTTGCAAGAAAAAGGATAGTGGATTCGTCCATGCCTCATCTTCTTGAGATGGTGCGGGCCCTTAATGATTCGCAT
>JAGVPF010000173.1 GCA_020052325.1 archaeon | reverse complement strand
TCTCAGGCACCCCCGGCGCCGGACGTAACTGACGCTTACCAGCGCGATTTCACCGAGCGCACCGTATTCGAGGCAACCGAGCATTCCATACGTGAAGGGACCGTACCGAGGATTCGCCTCGGCCAGGTGCTGACATCCGAAGCGGTCGAGATGGGGCATGTGAAAGCGACTGAGGCTCCCCCGTGCACGGATGGCGAGCATGGTTATGTCCCGGGCTATGTCTGGGGCCTTGGGAAGAAGCCGAAGGGCATGGCAGGCGGCCTTGCCCTCGTCGGAGCCAAGCCAAAGGACGAGGAAACCGGCGACGTCATGCTATATAAGATACTGGTCGAAGCGGCAAAAGACCTCAAGGCCCATGCGCTTCCTGCCGAATCCGGCCCGTATGCCGATAAGGAAGGCCGCGTGGCTGAAATGGCCGATGCGGTTTTCAAAGGGGCGAAGGAAGGCGACCTTTTCGGGCTGATTGAGCGCGTGATTGATATGCGCCCCTTCGTCGAGCCGATGAGCGAGAGGGCGAATCCTCGCTTCTTCCGGAGCTATAATTTCCATTACAACGAGTCGGTCGAGACGCCTGACGAGCTGCCGGGCGCCGGAGTACTTCTGGGGCAGGGGGCGAGGCTGGCAAAGGAGCGCGTCACCGGCGCGGGCCTCTTCAAGCTCGTGCATCCGATGGAGCCGTACCTCCTTGCGGTCGCGGCGCTGAGGCTCAAGGGAATAAACGCATATCCCGCGCAATCCATCGTCCCGGCAGGAGAGAGCGAGGAGGCCGCCCACCCGCTGATAGTCATACTCGACCCCTTGACGGAGATCCCGCTCACCACGTTCGACATGTTCCGCGCGCACCCTGCGACCGGGGCGATTGACATCCTGAGCGATGTCGCTGTAGAGGGCGTCACATACGCCATGCTCGCCGAAGCCAGGGTGAGGCACCTTGTCTACGACATGATACGCATGAGCGAGCAGGGGCAGGAAATGGCTCCGGAAGAATTCGGCAACCAGCTGAACCGGATTGCGCGGCCGCTGTTCGAATCCGTGAAAAGATGGGACGGGAATGAGTTCGTATCGCGGGCCATGACGAAACTTAGCATGGGCTTGGGGGAAGCCATCCTGATTTCAGACGTGAACCGGTTCAGGGCGGTCAATGACGCCCACGTTGCGGCCCAGGTCGAGCGCACCGCAAGGGAAATCCTCACAAGCGGGGTCGACCCGGACCAGATCCGGCCCTCTGACCCGATTGTCACGCAGGCCAGGGAGATTGCGGTAGACGTCTACAACATCACCGGGAACGCCCTGACTATAGTCCAGACCCTGCTTGGCGCGTGGATAACGAAGGCCAACGAAGGCCAGAAGCAGGAATGAAAAAATCGGGCCCGATGGGATTTTCAGGCTTGCATCCGCGCATCAGCCCCATTTGAACCCATAACCTAGTGGTGTCTTCCGCGCTTGGAAGCGGCATTCGAAGCCACTCGCCCTATCCAGGTTAGGCCACGGGCCCGCATTGAGGACTCTGTGACAGAGGCTATTAAACCTATTCTGTCAATATTTTCTACTATGTCACACACAATATCCTTCAATCCCCCCGTGCGCGGCAAAGGCGGCCCGCTCCTGCGATTCTATATGAAGGAGCCGCTCCATGAGCTCGGCAGAACCCTCTTATCAAGGCGCATGGACGCGCCCGACACGCCTTACCGCGGGAATCATGACATCGACAACCTGCTCGATAATATCACCTTCGGGGTACGGCCGAAGGATCCCGTGCTTGTCGTATCCCTCGGGCTCGATGCCGGGGCCAGGGGCACGGCATTCGAATTCTGCCAAACCCACGTCCATCGGAGCGGGGAGATGATGCGCCCGGACGCGCTCCTTGGGCATTCGAGCGCAGAGGGCGGGGGGAATGTGAAGATTGCGATAATGGAGGAGCTGAGCATCCTCGCCGCGACCATGCTAAGGGAGCTCGGCAAGGACTGCTACCTTTCGGTAATCCGCTCCGCCGATGGCGCCAATCTGTCGGGCATAGCCCTGATCTCCGAAGGAAGGCTTGACAGCTTCACAATCCGCGGCAACCACCCCCCTGTTTCCAGCCTAACGATTTTCGAAGACGCCGAGGCCCTCAACGTCCTGCGCCTTCTTCGGGCGCATAACGGCCTCCGGCTGCTCTATGACGAAGTGAAGGACAAAAGCAGGCTCGCATCAGCGGATTTGGAGCGCTATAAGGGGCTGATGGCCGACTTCGCAATCGGCGCAGGCTCGGCCCACCACCTGGTCCGCCTGGTGGAAGACGTTTACTTAGCGTTCGCATCCCGCTTCCCTGACGTGATGCCTGACAAGAACTAGAAGGGAAATAATCGCTCCGGGCCATCCAAGGCTACTTCGTCAGAACTTCGCATCCGTCATCAGTCACAAGGACGGTATGCTCGGTCTGGGACACCAGGCCCCGGCTTACCTCGCGGAGGACCGGGTAGCCCCTGATGAAATGGCTCTGGAGGAGCTCCTTTAGCGCCGCGCTGACGAGAAGCTTGGATTGGAAGCTCTTCCTCACCCACCGCTCAGCAAACGGAAGCATGCCATAATTCTGCATCACATGCTCGACAATCTTCCTCGACTGCCTCATCCTGACTTTGGATGGCATGTAAATCGAGAATATCTCGACCTGCTCCAAATCCTCCACATGGCCCTGTCCCGTAGTGGAAAAAGGCTCGACGGCGAATATGTCGCCTGCCTGGAACTGGTACGGGTCGTTCGTCTTTATGTTCGGGATTTCCACCCCGGCATGGAGCTCGTTGGACTTTATCATGTGCCCGGAAAGGTTGGAAATCGGGTTGAATCCGTACCCCTTTATGGTCTGCTCAATCACACCGCCGATTTCGCCTACGGTCACGCCCGGGCGGATGGACTTTATGGCGTTATCGAGCGCATCATCCGAAGCCTTGACGAGCTTTCCGTTTTTTCCGTCCAGGTCCACGGTGTACGCCGTATCGGACAGGGCCCCGTTCATCTCGATTCCGAGGTCTATCTTCACAAGGTCGGTTTCGCCAAGGGCGTTTTCCGATTCGAATTCCGGCGTGTAATGCGCCGCAATGTCGTTTATTGAAATGTTGACCGGGAACGCGGGCTTTCCGCCTTCCTCGGCTATCATCTGCTCGATTGTCTCAGCGATGTCAAGGAGCGACTCGCCCACCATGATGAGGCTCTTGCTTTCCTCGCGCACCTTCGAGGCGGCTTTCCCCGCCTGCCGGAATAGCTCCAATTCGTTATCGTCCAT
>JAGVPF010000035.1 GCA_020052325.1 archaeon | reverse complement strand
GGTTCAAGGTCCATTTCACGAACCTCTCGATGCCCAGGCCGAAGCCGGAGTGGGGCACGCTCCCGAACCTGCGAAGGTCCACATACCATTGGTAATCCTCTATTTTCAGGTTCTGCTCCTTCATGCGCGCTATCAATTCGTCGTAGTGCCAGATTCTCTCGCTGCCCCCGATAATCTCACCATGCCCGGCCGGGGCGAGCAAATCGTTGTTCAGGACGACCTCGGGCTTGTTCGGGTCCTCCTTCATGTAGAACGCCTTGATTTCCTTGGGGAAGCGCGTGACGAACATGGGCGCCGGGGCGCCTTTTGTGAGGAGAGCCTCCTCATCGGCCCCGAAATCCTGCCCCCATTCCATCTTGCCGCCAAGCGCGTTCACCTCTTCGACGGCGACCCCGTAATCCATCCTCTCGAACGGCTTCTCTATGGTGGCGCGGAGGTCCTCGGGGTCGCGTCCGCACGCTTTCAGGAGTTCGGAATGATTGATGACCATTTTGCCGACCGCGTATTTCACCATTGATTCCTGCAGGTCCATGTTCATCTTATAATCGTAGAACGCCATCTCCGGTTCGAGGTGCCAGTACTCGGCGAGGTGGCGTATCGTCCTGGATTTCTCAGCCCGGAACGATGGGGCGAGGACATACACCTTGCCCAGGCCGAAGATGAACACCTCTGCATACATCTGCGAGCTCTGGGTGAGGTACGCCTTCTCCCCGAAATAGTCCATCTCGAAAAGCGTCGAGCCCCCTTCGCAGCCGGAGCGCGTGATTATCGGCGGGGCGAGCTCATAGAACCCCTCCGTATCGAAGAATTCGCGGAGATAGTTCACAATATGGTGGCGCGCCTTCATGATGTTCGTCATCTTCTGCGAGCGCATCCAGAGGTGCCGGATATCAAGGAGGTACTCCTCGCTCAGGTCCTTGGCTATGGGGAATGGCTCCCCCCGCGAAATCAACGTGTATCCCGTCGCCTCCAGCTCATATCCCCCGGGCGCCCGGTCGTCCTTCTTCACCTTGCCCGTCATTGTGAACGAGCTCTCGACATATGCGTTGTTGGCGTCCTTCCAGTCCTTGTCGCTGACCTTGTCCTTCTTGACGGTTATCTGGATGATGCCTGTCTCGTCCCTCATCACGATGAACGTCATGTTCCCGCTGACGCGATGCCTATGAACCCACCCCCTCAGGGCGACATCCTTGCCCTCCAGCTTCTCATGGAAAATAGTGCCAATATTAGTAATCATGAGGGAGCTTAGCCGCAAAAGAAATAAAAATAAGCGTTACTGCCGTACACGGGCATTCGCCTCGCAGGCGGCCGCGTTCCGTTCGATGGTCTGCCTGTCTGCCTGGTTGAGCGCCTCCCCCGATGCGAGCGCATTCCGGAAGTGCGTGACACACCCCTGCCAGTCCTGCCTTCCGAAGGCTTCCTGCGCTGCCTGAAGCTCGTGGTTGTAGGTTCCGCGCGTACGGTCGCCCCTATATCTCTGGTCGAGTTCGGCCGCCCTGCGGAACGCCAGCGCGGCGCCTCTCATATCACCGTTCCGCTCGAGCAGGATGCCGATATTCTGGTGGGTGTAGCCGTCGTTGTTAAACAGCTCGGCCGCCCTCCGGTACGCTGCAAGCGCTTCGGTGCCCTGCCCGTGGTCGCGGTAGTAATCGCCCTGCTCGCGGTGGTACATGAAAGCCGCCTGGTCGAATGTGAGCCTGTGCAATTCCGTATACTCGCCCTGCGCCGTGTCGCCGAGCCGGGTTGTCTGGAGGTCGACGATGATGCGCCTCCTTCCAATCTGCACGTAAGGGACCATGTGGTCGACATCCGCAGGCGCGCTGTTGAAGTGCAGGATGAACGCCCCGCCCGGAATCCTGAGCTCCCTGCAGAGCGCTATAACTATGTTCGCCAAATCTGTGCAGTCGCCGCCGCTTGAAAGCGCTTCTGCCGCCGTCCTTGGCGGCCTCCCGGCCATCTCCATGACGACAACGCCGGAGCTGCCCCCCCGGTGAAGCCTGTCGAAGAGCGCGTCAACCTTCGCCCTCGCATCCCCGGAATTAATTGCGGATGAGATGGCCTGGAGCGCGGAATTGAGCTCGAATGAGTTTGTGCGCGTGGTGTAAAACTGGACGGCGGCATCGGCCGGAGCGACCGTTGCGCTTCCTGGCGTCAAAGGAACAGTTGCAGATGCATCCGCCGATGGCGCGGGAATGCCGCTCGGGACGGCGGACGCCCCTCCATCTGGGACGACTGCGGACCCTGAGCCCGGTGCGACGGGTGCGCTTTGCGAAGGTGTCGGTGATGGGATTCTTGCCGGGGCATCCATCGGAACGACTGCGAACCTTCCATCCCTGTCCAGCTGGAGCGCCCTGGCAACCGCGTCCCTACGAACGGAAAACTGCTCAAGGAGCCTTCTCCTTACGGACTCCGGGCATCTGCCGGCCATCTCGGAAGCCTCGTTGTCCATGCCGAGCATGTTGAATTTCAGGGCGGCATCTTCGAACTTGCCCCCATTCCTGTCTGTCTCGGCCTCGGTACGAAGCCTGTCCCTGTCCTCGTTGCTGAAGCATTCGCGGTATGAGATGAACCTATCCGGGCAGCCCTTG
>JAGVPF010000082.1 GCA_020052325.1 archaeon | reverse complement strand
TTGCCAAATCATCCTTGGCTTCCTGCGGGGCGCTTTGCGCTATGAGCGCCTTGGTGCTGTTCGTGGGTGCCGTCAGGTTGGACGGCAAATCCTCGATGATATACACGCTGATGTTCCGCCCATCATCCAGGGAAAGCATGTCGCGCAGCGCGCGGATGGATTCCTTCTCGCCCGAATCCATGTTCAGGTATTTCTTGAACTCGTCCCGCTGGTAGAATATCGCCGCATCACCCGGCCGGTCGAGGAACATATAAATCGGGTAGTCCGCCTTCCCATTCGCGGCCTGCGCGAACATCTCGCCGCCTTCGCGGTCTACCGAGAATCCGACGCCCCAGTCCGCGCCCTGGCGGACGAGCTCGGTCGGGCCGAGCGTCCTTATGGATGTCCGGAATATGTGGTCGCCGCTGACCGCCGTCTTCCCGTCAACGACGCCGAGGTATACGCCCTGCTGCGAGAGCGTCTTTTCGATGAATTCTATCGCAGCCTCGTCCGTGCTTGCAATCTCCACGTTCACGAGGCTGTTTCCTACCGCCCGCGCCTTGACCTCTTTCAGGCCCAGCGTGTTGGCCCTGCTCTTTATCGTCTGGACCAGCTCGTTCATCGTGGTCTGGTCCACGGGGTGCTCGAGCACGACCGGAATCCTGGTCCCTCCGACAAAGTCGATGCCGAAGCTTAGCGGGTGCGCGGCCATGTTTATCAGCGCGAGAAGCACGAGCATCGCTATGCAGCTCAGCTTGATGTGCGGCTCCTTCCAGACGATGGATGCGAAACCGAAGAACAGCAGCGCCACTATCAGGAGCCACCCTGCGACAGCCACTATGCCTGCGGCAAAAAGCGCGAATATGGCAAATAGGAACATGAATCTGTTATCCTTGTAGAAATCCATCAGGCTCCCCTCCGGTTGGTTTTCGCGTTCCCGGTCCCCGGTTCTGCATCAGCGTCATCTTGCGGTTCCTTATTCCGGCCGCCAGATAGCCCGGCCTTCTTCTCCACATGGTGGAGTATAAGCACGCCGTTGATGCCCCAGGTCGCGAACACGTCCCCGAAAAGACCCGCGAGCGCAACGGCCGAAATCTCGTAATACGTGGGGATGTGCGTGACCACCGACAGGATGAAAAGCGCGCCGAAGGCAATCATGGCCATGACGCTCATCGTGAGCCCGGTCTTCATCGCGTCGAATGCGTTCACCCTCGGGTCTCCTTTCCTTTTCAGCAGCCTCGTTGTCAGGAGTATGTCCGTGTCAAGCGAGAATCCCAGGAGCATCAGGAGGGCGGCAAACGATGCGAGGGTGAGCGGGATTCCAAATAAGCCCATCGCGCCGAGGGCGATTATGATGTCGGCTATGGCTCCTGTGAGCACCGCGATGCTCGGTACCACGCTCCTGAAGAACAGGAACACGAGTATGAAGCTCAGTATGATTGCCAGGATAACCACGTTGATTGCGATGTCGATGAAGTGCGTCGAAAGCGCAGGGCTGACAGTCTGCACGGATATGGCATCGTATTCGATGTGCTTGTTGATTGGCATGGATATGGATTCCTGGTAGGAGGAATACACCCTGCTATAGGCGTCGTTGAAAGCCTTCTGGAGGTCGTTGGTGCCGGATATGTTCAACGAAGCCCTGCTCAATTTTGCGAGCGAGAAAAGCCCGTCCGCTATATTATCGAGCTCGGCCTTCTTGGCCAGATACGCCTCATTGTTGCTGCTGTTCTGGAGCGTTGCCACTTCGAGGTATGCGACCTCTGGGAGCAGCGCGTTGAATTCCCCCTTCAGCTTATCGGCCTTGACGAGGTCCGGGCTTTGGGGCACCTCGATTTCCGCGCGGTACCCGACAGCGGTCTCGAAGACGCGCACCGTCGCTTCCAGGCCTTCCGCCTGGAGCTTTGTCTGGAGGTCTGATGCATCCGCGCTCTTTGTCAGGGACAGCGTGATGACCGTTCCTCCCTGGAAATCCACGCCCATCTTTATCGACGGGATGAAAATCAGCGAGGCCACAATCATGAGGAGCGGCAGGACCGCAAGCCTGCGGTAGTCTCCCTTGTAGATATTAGGCAGCATGAGAATCGTGGACTGGAATTGCATAATAATGCATAAAAGTCTTGCTTTATCCCGCCTTCTCACGTTTGGCCCGGAAACCGCCGCATCATTTATTAACTGATACTCACACTTATATATTAATAACAACATAATAACTACTAATAAATCGGTTCCAGCCGGATTGGCCAGATTGTGGGCATATGGCATTCATTATCCGCACATTGCACAAAAGCAGCAGGCGCTTCATAGGGCCCAGCGTCGCGGGCGCCCAAGGCACTGCCGGTTCCGTTAGCGGCCTCTGGCCCCTCCAAATCGAGCGGCTCGGCATGCCGCTTCTCGATGCGCCCACCCAAGCTGATATTTCCGGCTTTGAAGCTGCCGGGCCAGGCCCGGACGCGGGCGCGCGGATTCCTGCCCCGGAGAAGGATTTCATATCCGGAGTCAACGGAGCCGTGGGAGCCTACGCCCTGGAGAATGGAATAACGCTCTTCGTGCCCCCGTTCCTGCCTATTCACGTAGATGTCGACAAGGCGGCGGCAAGCATGGGGCGGGCAGCTTCCCCTGGCGACGGATACCCCGAGGCGATGGACATTTTTTCGCAATACATGCTCCGGACCGTTTTCCAGAACATACCTGCATTCGCAATCCTGCCCAGGCATACGATTGAATTCGATTCCAGGCGCGTCATGTTCGGCTCGCCACTGAAAACCGGGAAATACGAATCTATTCCCGTATATCTGGATGACGAGTCGGGGCAGAAGCGGCTCGTTCTCGCCTACCGCTCCGGCTCGCAGGGATGCTGGCGCAGGTTCGCAGGCGTTATAAGCGGGATATTCTGGAAAGGGGAAAGCGAGCATCTCCAGAATTTCGACTACCGCATCCAGATGAAGCTGGACGCAATCTACGATTCAACGTTCGCACAATCGGTGCTCGGCCCGGATGGAAATCCCCTTTCACTAGAGGATTTGGGCATCTCGGCAGAAGGCGTTTGCAGGGGCGACAACGATTTATATGCGAATTCAGTTGCGCTGATTGCCGGCTCCGAACGCGTCCTTCAGGGCGCCATGCTCCATCAGCAGAAGGAGTTCGATGTCTCTGCCGAGGGCAACAAGCCCGGCCAGCTCATCACATTCTGGTGGGCGGGCAATGCCGAAGACCCCTACGGAAAGCATGTGAACCTGATGGTCCTATCGCGCAACATGAAATACTTATACTGCCTCGCGCTCACCGATGACGGACTGTTCCCGAAATACATCCAGGGCGCAGAGTCGGATGGAATCAACAGCGCGGGCGCACCGTCATCCGGCGTGCCCATTCTAAAGGAATCCCTCTGGCTCCTGACGCCCATCGTGGAATACGATTCCCTATGCAGCAAGGTCAAGGATGAGGAAACGCTGGAGGCCGACATCCACGGGACCGTGATAGGCGGGGGGAACCGCGTCCGCATCCTGGGCGTGCACGAGAATTCTAAAAGCCCGTTCTTTGAATTGAACAACGGCATGCATGATTATTACCGGCTCCTCCGTTCGGAAAGTTTCGGGCTTCTCGATTCCAAGCTCAGGCGCGTCCTTGACAATGGGGGCGTGCTTCCGCAGTCCCCCGTCCCGAAGGCCGAGACGGCTGTCCCTAGGGAATATATTGAAGAGCGCCTGCACGAATTACTCGAAGCATATCATCTCTATGCCGCTGGCGCCTTGGAACCGGGTGTTGACGGAAGCCGGGATGCGATTGCCCGGCTCAATATAACCGGCCGCGACCTCGCGCTGTTCAAGCGCTATTTCGCTTACGTCGAATTCTGGCGCATCGCCAACGGCGGGGAGGCCCCACTCTTCGCGAAGCAGACACTCGTTCGCCGCCTCGAGCGCGTGGCCGAACGCTTCACGCATGATATGGAAGGGGGCACGATCCAGGACAGCGGGATTATCTCCCGCGGTTCCGCATGACGTTTCGGGCGCACGCCCGCAATTATAAACCTAATCACACATCCATATAGCTCAAACAACAAGGGATGGGGCGCAGATGGTAAATCTATTACGCAAACGAATCCATATCAATCTCATACGTTCGGGGACAGTCTGCGGCAGGTTGGGGCTCTTTGCGGAAAACGCTCCCGTTGCGCCCGTGCTTCTGGAGCACCTGAAAACCCCAGGCAGCCGGGAAAGCGACGGCGGCCAGCATGATGCCGGGGGCAAAAAGGCGGCATTCCCGAGCGAGCGCCAAAAAAAGCACATCCTGGCGATTCTGAAAAAAACAGGGGAGTGCGGCGAGACTGAGCTTGCTGAATTCCGGGATATGCATCCCGGCGTCCGCGAGCTTCGCACAAGGAACTATCTCAGCTCCCTCTGGACGCAGGGCGAGTGGAAAACCCAGCTTGGGAACCTGATAAAATCCGGCAAGCGGCTTCCGAGCGGGTTCGAGAGGGCTGACCTGATTGCCGAAGAGATGGAAGCGGCAAGGGCTCAGATAGGCACGGTGTGCTTCAGCCTGGAGCTGCCGGAGGCTTCCGAAAAGGAGCGGTTCGAGGCGCTAATTGCCAGCGGAGAGCTCGCGCCCTCGCAGGCGGCCTTCTTCCCGGAAGCGACACTTGAGGCATTGCAGGAATTGAAGCGCAGCCTTGAAAATATGAAGGCTGGCGAGCTGCGGCATTGCTGGAGGAGGAACGCCCCGAACATGGTGAGCGCCATTTCCGCCGCGCACAAGCTCCGCTTCACATATGCCCCGTTCTCGGAGGACGAATACAGCCTCCTGTGCAAAGTTTTCCAGACGGATGTTCTGGAGAGGGCCAACACCAGCTTGTACACGCGGGCGTTCACGAACGACACCAGCCTCTACGGCGGCATCCTTCCGGGCGTGGTATTCCATTCCGGAAACCACCCGGAGCCCCTCCTCGAAGCTGCCAAATCATCCAGCGAGTTCGACACCCTCCTCGATTTCCTGGGAATCACGCGCGAGCACACCACGGCGACAATCGCAAGGGACCCCGGCTTCACCAAGGCGAAGGAGCAGGCGGGAAAGCCCGACAAGCATCCTGAGAACGAGGACGCCCTCACATCATTTAAAATAATGATCATGGGCGGGAAGGAAATTCGCTCTATAACGCTGGACGTTGTTTTCGACGGCGTCAGCGGCCAGGGCGGGGCCAGCATGGCAAGCCGCATGGCGAAGGACGCATTTGAAATCGCGGCGCTGGCCGGATGGATTCGGAGCCCGGAGGACGTGCGGCTTGCCGCGATGCTTGCAGATCTGGCAATCAACATCAACAAGGAGCAGCTTGGCCACATGGACATGGGGACCACGATGACTGCATCATATATAGAGGGCAACCGCTTCTTCGGAATCCACTGCGGGGACAGCGACTGGAAGGTAATCCGCGGGGATTCGGTCATGACCACAAGCGTCCCGCACGGGCAGGGCCGCGTGATATGGGCCGGGCTTGGAATCGGGCCGAGGGACATACACATCAACAACGAGAACGCCGGCTTTACGCCAGTTTTCCTAGAGGATGGTGACTTCGTGCTTACGCAGACGGACGGCATCGGGGACGTGGTCTGCGACCATGAGTACTGCATCCTTGCGGCAAACGACCCGCCGGATGCGCTCCGGACGCAGGATGCGATAGTCCAGCTGGCCGATTCGAGGAAGGACCCGTCCGGCGAATACGAAAAGCTCTGCGGATGCGAGCCGGCGGGCGGCAAGGACGACGACATGACGATAATCGCCAGGCTCATCAAGCTCGGGAGCTGACAGAATCAAATCCTTCTTCGTTCATGGACTTCCGTTTGGAACCTGCGGGTTCCAAAATCGTCCATTTTTTCTTGAGGAAAAACAGGTGCACCTGCTAAGGGCAAATGAAAAAATGGACTCGGGGGGACTCGCACCCCCGGCCTCTCCGAATGTCGAAACTTTTTTAGTCAGTTTTTTGTCAAACTTTTTTCCTAAAAAAGTTTGTGCGAACGGAGCGCTCTGCTGCTGAGCTACGAGCCCAAACTT
>JAGVPF010000141.1 GCA_020052325.1 archaeon | reverse complement strand
TACCTGGAGATGGATGGGGTGAGTTTCCCCTGCCCGCAAAAGGAATTCCAGCTCCTGGAAACCGTGCTGCACAATGCCTACCATCACGCCTTCATGTGCGACACCGGCAAATGGATAAGGGACATCAACCTCATTGTCCGCAATTATCCGATAGACTGGGCGGGGTTCAGAAGCATCCTCGAGGAACTCCATCAGACCGAGCTGGTCTATATTACCTTCAAACACCTGGGAAGGCACGGCAAGGAGAGGTTGGCGGTCCCGCCTGCCGTGGTTGCCCGGCTTCGCCCCCGCTCGCGCTTAGCTTACCTGAAGAAGCCCTTCTTCATCTGGGCCTGCCGCTTTGCGTGGGACCGCATGTTCCCCCCCAAAGACATCCTGAAGGGAAGGACCGGGATAAAACCCTCATCATTGCTGTTTTTCCTGGCCTATCCATTGAACTGGGCGAGGCTTCTGCTGGCGCTCGCGAGGATGCCGCTCAAACGATGACGCGCCTATGCCCCGTCAAGGAAGCTGATGAGCGCATTCCTGACCTCTTCCTCGTCGTTCCCTGCATAGAATTCGAAGCATTTGGCGTTCTCAAGCAAAGCGGAATAACCCGCGAATATCTGTTTTAAGAGCTCCGGGTCGTTGCGGTCCCTGGCGGCGTATGGGGTGAATCCCAGCTCCTTCTGATATCCCTTCATCATGGCGAGCAGCGCCTTGTTGCGTTCCATGGGCCTCGCCTCGCTACTCGTGCTGTTCCATATCCTCAGGAAAACCAGTATGTCCGCATTTCTGTACCGTTCAGAATGGTCCATATAGCCCCCGATGTCGAACGCCCCCGATGCTATTCCGAACCTCTTCTCAAGGTCGTTGTCAATGCTTGTGTTCAAGGTGAACGGGATGATGTGCTTCCCATCGAAAATGACCGAATCGTCGCTGATGGCCCTGGCGCCTTGCCTCACCATGCGTATCAGGGAAGACGACTTCCCGCAATGGCTGTCCCCGCAGAATATTATGTTCCTGCCCTTGTAATGCGCGGCAGAGGCATGCAGGAACGTGACCCCCTTCCTTTCCGCCGTCTTGATTATCAGCCATTTCAGCAGCCATCTGGAGGCGTTCTGCAGGTCCTTGCCCTCATCCGAATATTCAACGGCCATGCCCCTTTTCTCGAAATCCATTCCAATGACGAATCCGTTGTCTTTGCCGGCAAGGTAAACCCTGCCTCCATGCAGGTAGACCGCCTGCCCCCCCATGACATCAGTCCGCACCGCCCCTTGCGGCAAGGCGACATCAGCCCTCTTTTCGAATGACGCGGTGCAATCCGGGTCTATTGCCCCTTCAATCCTGTAGTATTTGAGTTCCTGCTCGATGCCGCTGAAAATCCCGCCCGAATCGTGGCTTATCCTGAGAATCACGCCAGCGAACCTGTAATAGTCATCCATCCTTCTTTACCTCGATATGCGGATAATGCCTGGAAGCCATCGACAGCAGCAGGAAGAACTTCTTGTTTTTCAGCCCGAACAGCCTTGAATGGATGATGAACTGCGGCAGGAACACTGCGAGGAGGATGCCTGCCAAGAGCTTTTTCTCCGCACTCCTCGTTTTCCCAACGACCACGCCGAGCAGCTTGTCCTCCGGGAAGGGGAAATCGAAACGGGGACAGTTGTCTCCCTTGGTGAAGCAATACCCTCCGAAGCGGTGGAGAAGCCGGTGGGCGATTTTTTTCCCGAAGCGGTTCTCGAACAGGACCACATCCCCCAATTCCGGCGCCGCTTCCTTGTCGAGCAGGAGGCTCTCCTTGGGATTGATGCTAGGCGACATGTCATCACCCCCGACAATCCTAAGCTTCTCCAGATTCCTCAAAGACACTCCTGATTCCCTCCCTATACCTGTCAAAAGTGAATGTCTGCGCAATCCTTTTTGCTCCTTCCGCTTTCTTTTTCAAGGCCCCTTCGTCCGTCAATATCCTGGCAAGCCCTTCTGAGTAATCCTCTATGTCCTTGTGCCTGGCGCAGTATCCGAACGTGTCGATGGTTTCCCTGCCATAACCGGCATATTCATTGGTCACAACCGGGAGGCCATGGCCAATGCATTCGCTGAGCGCTATGGGGCATTCATCAAAGCAGAACGGCATGAACGCGCAATCCGCCATTCCCAGGTATGCATGGTACTGCTCCCTGCTCAGGAACCCCACATAGAAAATGTTCGCCTTTCCTTTCGCTTCTCCGAGCAGCGCCTTGACATACTCCTGCTCATAATTGTTTATCCTCCCGCACATGATGAGGACCGCCTCGGGCAAGGTCTTTTTCAGTAGCTTCATCGTCTCAATGGCATACCTAATGCCCTTCATCACCCTGAGCTCGGCTGGCATTATAATAATCTTCGCAGTCCCCGCCTTCTTGGTCCTGTTCATGCCATTGAATACCGGAATCGGCCTCGGGATACACGTGATTTTTTCCGGTTCGATGCCATGCTCGGAAATAATAAGTCCCTGTATCTTTTCCGAAAGCACGATTATACGGCTCGCTTTCACGTAATTCTCCCTCTCCTTCCCTGCGACAAACCGGTAATACCTGGCGAGTCGTTCGAAGTGTGTGTTCTTTGGGTACTCGCCTTCAATGAGTCCGACGACCTTCTTGTAAGGCACATTGGACGTGTAGTAGACATGCTTGCCGGAAACGAAGCGGCCCATCATTGTGAATGCGAGGATGGCATCCGGATTCGTGCCTCCGACTTTTTTCGCGAAATCCATCGCTAAAGATTCGGTATTATAGTACTGGTTCATCGGGTCTGCCGGATCCCTCATCTCCCCCGCAAGGTTCACGTCGCCTCCACCCGGTGCGAAAACAACCCTCTGGTGGCCATCCAATGCCCTGTGGATGTCCCTGAATGCGGTGATGAATCCGTTTTGGGACTTCCCATCCAGCTGATTTGGGACCCCTATGGCGATTTTCACGTATTGATAATTGGATTGAAAGTCTTATATCATATCCGTCGTGTGGCTAACCCGGATTGGCAAAATGAGCTATTGCCCATTCAGGCAATTGAAAATAACGCCCCGAAGAAGGTGTTGATGTTTAGCATCAACATTCTCCGTGGCTAATGCTTCTCTTCGCTGTTCACGCCGAGCGACAAGCGCGAGGCAAGTGAACAAGAACGCCCCGGGGAAGACTCGAACTTCCGGCCTGTTGATTTCAGAAGCTTTCGACTTTGGTTTGCCTCAGGGCTTTTCCCGAGGGTTTTGCCCTAAGAAGGACCTAAGTCAAAAGGCTCTAACAGTCAACCGCTCTACCGGCTGAGCTACCGAGGCATTAATGCCGCGGGAGCGCATTGACCGGATTGCCGGTCAATACGAGCTACCGAGGCAACTAACAGGATGTTGATTGGCTAATCTTGTTTAAAAACGCTACTGCTTTCCCGCCGCCCGGTCTATGGCTTCCCTTGCGGCCTCGAAAATCGCCTTGGTTATCTCGCAATAACCCCCCCGGATCATGGCCCCGGCCTTGTCGATGTGGCCCCCGCCCCTCATGCCCTCCGGCATGCCGCAGGCCTCGCTCGCCCTTCTTGCGATGTCATTGGCGTGAATGCCTCCCTTATGGGCCTCCTTGAACCGCACGCGGAAAGAAATCCTGTGCCATCCCCCCATCTGCTCGCTCAATACCGCGACGACAGACGCATTCATGTTCCGGATTTCGTTGGCGAGTATGGCGGGATTCTCGAGCCTGCTTGCTGCGACCGCGATGACCTTGTTCCCGTAGAGCTCGCTTTCGACGTGCTTCATCTCCTCCAGGATTGCCGCGACCATTCCAGGTGAAAGGTCGGGATAAGCGAGGCCGTCAACCTCCTTCTTGGACGAGCCGGATATCATAAGCAACGACTCGAAAATATGCAAGGTGCCGACCTCGGCGTCGTTGAGCCTTTCGCTGTCGCCCGCTATCCCCACAGCCAGCGCGAGGGCGCTTTTACGGTCTATGAATTTCCTGTCGATTAGGGATGCGACGATCTCGCTTGCCGATATCGCGGACTGGTTCTCAATCATGTACAGCGGCTTCAACGTGGAAAGGCCAGTCTGGTGATGGTCGATGACCATCAGGATTTGGTTCTCGCGCCTGCTCACGCCGTTAAGGAGCGCGGGGGTGTTCGTATCCACGACAATGATGGGACGCGCGTCCGAATCGGGGACATCACTCCAGCGTTTCGTGCGTATCTCCAACGCTTCGACGAGCGGGTCAGTGAGGTGTATGTGCGGTCCCGTTACTATGTCTGCAAGCACCCCCCTTCTGAAAAAAAGCCTCTGCAGGGCGAATGCCGCACCGAGGCCGTCGCAGTCCGGTACGTCATGGGTGGTGATGAGCGCGCCGCGGGCCGATGCAATCTTCATGGCATTGCCGAATCGGCCGCGGTCTGCCGCGCTTGCCATGTACCCCAGAAACCTCTCGCCGCGGGCATGCATGGCTATATCTGCCTGCCTCATGTTTTTAATAGTTGCCAAAAAAGAGTATTTGCGTTAGATAATCCAGCCAAGTCCGCGGCCGGACGCTTGCGCTGAAAACTAGCGGTGCCCAACCTGCCCGTGACGCAAATTCGTGATTTCAGGCTCAGGCCTCTCCGCACTGGCTCCATCCGCACATGACGCATTCGATGCATCCTTCAATGTGCTTCAATTTCGTGCCGCAGACCGGGCACGTGCCTTCGCGTATTAGCTCCCTGGCCCTGTTTTCGTCAACGTTCATGAGCGTTATTTCCCGCCGCCAAAGACCGCCTTCAGGCCCTTTATCAGGCCTTCGGACTTGGCTTTCAGGCCGGAAAGCACCCCGCTGAAGCCGTCCAGGCCCCCAAGGCGCAGCAGTATCCTCTCGGTCTCCTTCAT
>JAGVPF010000171.1 GCA_020052325.1 archaeon | reverse complement strand
TTCGGCATCATCGTCCCGACGCTGGGAGTCGTCCTTATGACGGTCATTTTCTCGGCAATGGGCGGAAAGGCCCTTCCGCCATGGATGCTCGGGATAGTCTTCCTGGTCATCCTCCTCATCCAGGTCTTGTTTCTCGGGTTCATCGAGAGCTCCAGGCCGAAGTACCTGATATAGGTGATGCTCATGACCAACGAAAGCATTTTTGAAAACGCTGGAAGGCTTTTCTTCAACAGGGAGCGCATAAAGAGGCTCGAGAAGGAGCTCAACATCGCCGGCGTCAACATGCCGGCCGATTCGTTTGCCGGCTACGTGAGCCTGAACGTCATTATTGTGACGGTACTGCTCACCCTCCTGGTGCTCCTGTACCAGCCGACTGGCGAGATGGTCAGCGGCCTGTTTCGCCAGTTTATCGAACTCCCCATCGCGGTGATTGCGGCGCTCGTGCTTGCCGTATCATTCGTGTGCGTCTACCTCACAACGATGACCGTGGTAACGAGCTATCTCCTCATGAAGGCGGACAACCGGAGGGACAAGCTCGAGACCGCGCTTCCGGATTTCCTTACGCTCGTGGCTTCCAACATCAAGGCGGGCATGACGCTCGACCAGGCCATGTGGTATTCGGCCAAGCCCGAGTTCGGCCTGCTTTCGACCGAGGTGAAGGCGGTCATCAAGAGCTCTTTCAGCGGCGACAGCCTGGAGAGCACGCTCGACCGCCTCGGGGGAAGGTTCGACTCCAAGGTCTTCAAGAGGACGATACTCCTCCTCAAGCAGGCGACCGCCACAGGCGGCGAGCTGACAAACGTGCTTGAGCGCACATTCGACGACGTCCGCAACACCATCATCATGAAGAAAGAGATAGCCGCCTCGCTCGTGCTTTACGAGATATTCGTGCTTTTCGCTTCAGTCATTGGAACACCGTTCCTTTTCGCGGTCGCATCAAAGCTCATCTCGGTTTTCGAGAAAATCTCGCCGCAGGCCGGTTCGCTCAAGGGGGCCACCGGCACCCCGTTCTCCGCCTTCTCCTCGGTCAGCTTCGGGGGGGCGGTCATCAGCTCCTCGGATTTCTTCTGGTTCAGCATCCCCACGATTTTCGTCACCGTGCTGGTTTCATCATTCATAGTCAGCGCGATTAAGACCGGCTCAAAAAACCAGGGGATGAAGTACTTCCCGTTCATGCTGCTGGGCGCCTACCTGGTGTACTGGCTGGTGATAAGCTCGGTTGACTCGATATTCGCGACAATCGTATGATAACGTGGTCTTTATGGATTTTATAAAAAAACCTGGGAAATCTTTCAAGGGGCAGGCCGTGATGGAATATCTCATCACGTACGGCCTCGCGCTGTTCGTCATCCTGATTGTGCTGGCCATACTGGTCGCAGTCGTCCTGCCTTCCCTGAAGGCTCCGGAGGCCTGCCAGTTCACCCAGCCGGGATTCACCTGCAACCAGAAGCCGCACACGCTCGTGGCTGACACGAGCAATAACGTCAGGCTGCTCTACCAGCTCGACAACACGCAGGGCAAGTCCATCCTGGTAAGCGGCGTGCTTTGCAGCGTCGCTCCGGCAGGGAATGTCAGGAAGAGCGATGTCGAAAGCCATGGCGTGACGCTGTCACCGGCAAGGCCGATGGCGGCCGGCGAGAGCGTGACGATGGGCGGCCCGAGCGCGGATGTGACGGGAGAAATCGAATGCAAGAACGAGGACGGCACCACGACGAAGCTGGCTCCGAACTCGAACTTCCGGGGCACCCTGGGCATTGTCTACAGGTTCGCCGAGGACCAGCCGGATGCCCCCGACAGGCTTGCGATTGCAACAGTCACAGGCTCAGTGCAGGCTGAGTGAAGCCCCTTTCTTCATTTATTTTTATTATTTCTATTTCCGAGCGGTAGCACTCAGGAACGGAATAAACGGAGATTATCCGGTCTGTGGGCTTTTCCGGCCGCACGTTCCTCTGGTAGCGCCCGACACCCACCCAGATGTCGTCGATGTATTGCTGGCCACCGTCAAACCCCGGAACGGGCATCGCATAGCGGTTCTGGCCCTGCATAACATCGTGGGCCGATGCCCATGAATCGGAAAGCGCGAGGAGGCGCGTGATGATTTTCAAATAGACAGTGGCATCGTAGACGCTTCCCTGCGGATGGTATAGGAACGTCAAATCCAGGTCCGCCGGCGCATCGCGCGACATGTTCCCGACTACGAGGATTCTGTCCGGCGCCTCTTCCGGGCTTATTCCAAGGCTCGCGGCCACCGGGTGGTAGTATTTATTGTAATCCTTGTCGCAAATCTGGTGGATATCGTAGATGCCTTCATACAGGCCCCTAACGCCGGCCTGCCAGAGGACGTATTCCGCGTGCTCCTTCCATGCCGCGGTCGTGATGACATGCTTTATCCCAAGGCGGGCAAGGCCTTCAATGAGCGGCCCTATCCCCCGGGTCAGGCCCATCCTGCGGTAGTCCCGGAAAGAACCAGTGGTCTCGTCCAAATCCCAGCAGATGTACCTGCCCTTGCCTGCGCCCCTCATCGTTGCAGTATGTATAGCAAAGTGTTTATAAATAACGTGGGAGATGATGTTTTATGCTGAAAATTTGGGTCAGCTTCCGTATTTCTGCGCGCGCCCGGTGATATTCAGCAGCAGGGGCACGATGTCCTTCCCGCGGATGTGCCCAAGGCCCCCCTTTGCGCAGCTTATTTCATCAAAAAGCCTGACATCGTCCATGCGTTCCCCGCCATAGACGAGTATCGGCACCTCGTGGCCGGAATGCCCCTTGAGGCTTACCGGGGTGGAATGGTCTCCCGTGACCACGATGCACGCCCCTGTTTTCTCAAGGATTGGGATTATCCGGTCGATGCTTTCGAGGGCGTTGGTCTTGCCCCGAAAATCGCCATCGTGGCCGAAGCTGTCGCACATCTTGATGTGCATGAATACCATGTCGTAGGTCTTGAGCGCCTTGGCCGCCGCATCCGCTTTCGCCTTCAAATCGGTTCCACTGTCACCGGTCGCACCCGGGACCATTATCAGGTCCATGCCTATGAACGTGGCAACGCCCTTATACAGGGCCCCGCCTGCGACGCACGCGGCATTCAGCCCATAGCGCTCATGGAACGACGGCGCCTTGACATAATGCCCTGCACCGCGGAGGAGGATCGCGTTGGCCGGGTGCTTGCGCGCTTCGTTCTCAGGCGCTCCGGAAAGCAGTTCTGTCGCGAGGGCCGTGAACCGGTTGACGGTTTCAGCGGTCCGTTTGGCTTCATATGTGCTGTCGAGCGGATGGCATAGATGCAGCAGCTCCCCTTCATGCGCATCCGTCGCACTGATGTTGCTGGAAAGGCTCTTTCCGCGCAGGACCAGCGCCCCGCGGTGCTCGACCGAACTTTTGAAGACGGCCTCGACATCGCCGATCCTCATGGTGAGGTTCCTGGACAATGCGGCTGCGGTTTTTGTGTCTAAACGGCCAGCCCTCCGGTCGATGATTGTACCTCCGGATACGGTCGCGAAATTCGCCCTGAAGGCGACATCCCCGCCGTGCAGGCGCATCCCGAGGCCGAGCGCTTCGAGGGGGCCGCGCCCATGGTAGAAGATGGAGGGGTCATAGCCCAGGATGTTGAGGTGCGACACGTCGCTCCCGGGGATTATGTAGCGCTTCACCGGGCTCATCATGCCGCATATGCCCGCTTTGGCAAGCCGGTCCAGATTCGGCTTCTTTGCCGCCTGCAGGGGTGTTTTTGGCGTAGGTAAATCTCCCAGTCCGTCTATTATCAGAAGGATGGCCTTTCTCATGTTTTGCCCTCTCAAACAGGCTTTATAACCGGATGGGATTAAGCGGGGAAACGAACCATCATCAGGTTTATTAAGGCCTGCAGCAATAGTAAACTTCCACTATTTTTCGGTGAGCTTATGGAGGTAGACATATCATCGCAGGTGTCGATATTCAACGAATTCTTCACGACAATTTATAAGCCGAAGATTGACGAGCTGCTGAGAGTCTACCCCACGCAGAAAAGCCTTTTCGTGAGTTACCCCGACCTGGAGAAGTTCGACCCGGACATGGCGGATGCCCTTATCCGCTCGCCCGACCTGATTATCAAGGCAGCCGAGGAGGCGATTTCACAGCTGAACCTTTCGGTCCCGGCCGGCAAAACGTTCGAACCGCACGTGCGGTTCTCTGATTACCCGTGCGAAGAGGCGCTCATAGAGCACGTCTGCTCGAAAAACATCAACGAGCTGGTCGCCTTCAAGTGCGTGGTCACGAAACGGGCCGAAGTCATGCACCGGGTCAAGGTGGCCATGTACAAGTGCACGCTGTGCGATGCCGAAATCAAGCTTTTCGTCTGCAAGAACTTCACGCCGCCAAAGAGGTGTGAAAGCTGCAAGAAGTTCGCGCTGCACCAGGTCGATGACGAGAGCACGTTCACGGACATCCAGAGGGCCGAGGTGCAGGAGCTGCTGGAGAGGATTCGGGGCGGCGCGCCGGCCGCGCATATCGAGCTCCTGCTCGAGGATGACCAGGTGAACAAAATCGCGCCCGGCGACAACATCGAGGTCATAGGAATCCTGCGGCTCAAGCCGCCGCTGAAGATGCGGCAGAAACAGGACATGATATACAGCAGGTATGTCGAGATTAACACCGTCAAGAGCCTGAAAAGGGATTTCGAGGAGATAGAAATCACCAAGGAGGACGAACGCAGGCTGAGGGAACTTTCGAGGGATCCGGCCATCAACGACATAATCACAAAATCCATAGCTCCTTCTATTTACGGCCATAACGAAGTGAAGAAGGCGCTCGCGCTCCAGCTTTTCGGAGGGACGCGCGGGAAAACAATGAAGGGGGGCGCGCCAATCCGCGATGACATACACGTCCTGCTGATAGGCGACCCGGGCATTGCCAAGTCACGCTTCCTCCAGAGCGTTTCAGAAATCGCCCCGAAAAGCATATATGTGAGCGGAAAGAGCGTGTCCGGGGCCGGCCTTACGGTGACCGCGGAAAAGGACGAGCTTGGGGAGGGTGGATGGACATTGAAGGCCGGTGCGCTCGTACTGGCAAGCGGCGGAACCGTCCAGGTGGACGAATTCGACAAGATGGATGAGGAGGACCGCGCCGCCATGCACGAAGCCATGGAAACCCAGACTATTTCCGTTGCGAAGGCTGGCATCGTCGCGAAATTCAGGACAAAGACCGCCATCCTCGCCGCTGCAAACCCCAAATACGGGAGGTTCGACCAGACGAAGAACCTGGCTGACCAGTTCGAAGTCCCGCCGACGCTGCTTTCAAGGTTCGACCTGATTTTCCCCATCGTCGATGTTCTTGATGAGGAGAAGGACGCGAAACTCGCCGAGCATATCCTTTCGACGCACATGGGCAAGGATACCGGGCCCGATGACGTGCTTTTCGACAAGGACCTCCTCCGGAAGTACATTGCATATGCGAGGAGGAAGGTCTTCCCCAAGCTCATGCCCCCCGCATCAGCGAAAATCAAGGAGTTCTATGTTGAGCTCAGGAGGAAAAGCAAGGATGCCGGCTCTGTCGCGATTACTCCAAGATACCTCGAAGGCCTTGTCCGGCTTGCCGAAGCGAACGCCAAGATAAGGCTGTGCGAGACGGTTGATGAGGAGGATGCGGAGATGGCCATCTCGCTCTTCAATTATGTCATGCAGCAGATTATGACCGACAAGGTGACCGGCAAGCTGGACGTGGATGTCGTCATAGGAAAGCCAAAATCCGAGCGGGACAAGCTGCAGAGGACCGATACGATACTCGACATAATACGCGAGCACCTCCGGAAAAGCGATACGGCCGAAGTCGAGCAGGTCGTCTCCGACGCCAAGTCCTACGACATAGACGAAACCACGGCCAGGAGGGTTATCGCAGACATGCTCAGGCGCGGCGTCATCTACGAGAAAGAGTATGGGCATATAAGGATTGTGGGCGAATAGCGGGAATATGGGAGCCCCCAGACTTCTTCTTGCCATGCTCGGCTTTTTCATCATCGCCCAGGCATTGGGCGTCTATACGGGCACGGTCATCGCCAGGGATGCCACAGCGAACCCGTATGTGAGCGGCCTAATCGTCACGTCTGATGC
>JAGVPF010000040.1 GCA_020052325.1 archaeon | reverse complement strand
GAAATCGCCGATGAGGTTCAGCACGTCGTCCTGTATCTGGAATGCAGCGCCGATTTTCTCGCCGTATGAGCGAAGCGCCCGCCTGGTCCGCAGTGGTGCGCGGGCGATTGCAGCCCCCGCCTCGCATGAAAGGCCCATCAGCGCGGATGTCTTCCCGCCTATCATATGGAGGTAATCCCCCTCGGTCACGTCAAAACGCCCGGACTTTATCCAGGAAAGCTCTATTCCCTGGCCCTCCACCACCCGCTTGAAGGCTTCGGTGTAGAGCGCCTGGAGGGCAATCAGGCTTTTGGGCGGCATTTTCAGCAGCACAAGGCGCTTCCAAAGAAGCGTATAGAGCGCATCGCCCGAATTAAGCGCGATGGCTATCCCGTGGCTGACATGGAGGGTCGGCTCGCCGCGCCTGAATTTGGAATCGTCCTCGATGTCGTCGTGGATGAGGGTGAAGTTGTGGAACATCTCGATGATTGCGGCCGGGGCGAGCATGTCCTCGTATTTTCCCCCGGCTGCGGAGCAGGAGAGGAGCGAAAGCGCCGGCCTGATGCGCTTTCCCCCGCGCTTTAAAAACGGGAGCAGGAGGCCGAAGACGCGTTCATCCTCCTTCTCAAGGTCGTCGGCCATTATCCGCTCGATCTCTGAAAGGTGCTTGGAGATGTGAGGATAAAGTTCCATGGCACAACCTTGATTTGTCCGTTTTTTAAGAGTTGCTACAGCCTTTTCGAATAATCGCACGCGCACCTTATGCGGAGGCAGTCGTTCTTCCGATCGAAATACACGGTGGCCGTCTTTCCGGGCACCCAAATAGTGAAGCATTTCCTGCAGAAGCTGTTGCGCAGGTCCTTCTGGAGCCCGACCTTGTGCTTCCGCAGCAGGTCGAACGCCATACGGACGTACCGTTTCGAGCGGGCGGGATTGCCCCCTGCGTATGCGGACCGGGCCTGGGCCAGCAGCTTCGCTATCGAGGAGCGCACGCTGGATTTAATAAGGCTTTTCCGCGAACTCTGCATGCAGTTGGTACGATGGATAACTTTATATACGATTACTTTATCCGCCCGATATGGGAGCGCTCGGGGTACAATATCGTCAACACGCTCGCATATGCCGTTGTGGCCATAGCATCCATATATGCCATCAGCCGGGCACTCAAGGGAAGGGTGGCGATAGACCGGACGTTCATCTGGGGCGTGATGGCTTTCGTCCTATTCGGCTCCACTGTCCGCGTGGTGACCGATTCCATCGACAATGGCAAATTCCTTCCGATATCCCCTCTTCACGAGCTGGTCCTTGGGAGCCATATCTATGATTATGGATACCTTAGCGTCACACCGGGGATTTATTTCGTCACGGCGGCCCTCATGCTGGGCACGCTCGCCGCCCTGCACCTGCTGAAAAGGACGGAGCTCCTTGCTTATGTCGGCCTGGCGCTGTGGCTTCCGCACTTCCTCCTTCTGCTCCCTTTCATGGGTTATGCGATATACGCATTGCCCATCCTCGCCCTGGCTGCGATACCCGCCTACGCGGCATTCCGCCATTTCAAGGATGCGGCGCTGGCCCTGGTTGTCGCAGGGCAGTCGCTTGACGGCGCTGCGACGTTCTTCGTGATAGACGTCTTTTCGAAGGTGTCGGGGATACAGTATTTCGAGCAGCACGTTGTCGGCGGCTTCATCGGCACGTTCTTCGGGACGTTTTTCGCATTCTACCTTCTGAAGGTGGGGATAGCGTTTGCGGCCGCATATGCCCTGCAGAAAGAGAGGATGGATGACGAGGACCGCAACTATATCGCCCTCGTCCTGATGATTATGGGCTTTGCGCCCGGAATAAGGGATATCCTCAGGATGGTGATTGGCGCATGAAACTTGAAAAGAGGCATATGGCCAGGGCAATAGATGTAGCTGTAATCGGGGTCAGGAAAGGGAACTCGCCATTCGGCTCATGCATAGTGAAGGGGGGCAGGGTCATCGCGGCTGCGCACAATACTGTCCTCCAGAAGCATGACGCCACGAACCATGCCGAGATGAACGCAATCCGCCTTGCCTGCAGGAAGCTTGGAAGCCATGAACTCAAGGGCTGCACGGTATATTCCACTACCGAACCGTGCCCCATGTGCTTTTCGGCGATTCACTGGGCAAAGGCGGACGCCATCGTTTTCGGAACCGGCATAGCGGACGTCAAGAGGCTCGGATTCTCGGAACTGACCATCAGCGACCGCAGGATGAAGAAGGATGGGCACTCGAAGCTGCGGATAAGCAGCGGATTCATGAAACAGGAATGCCAGGAACTCCTTGACCATTGGAAGAAAAAGAACGGGAAGGTATACTAGCACTTGGGTTTTCTGCCAGGTGGGATTGTTAGCGCTATTCGGAGGCGCAGCGCACCTGGGTTTCGAGATTCCTCAGCGCCTCGGCCACGCGGGGATTGTTCGCCTCATGGAAATGGGTGAACAGCTTGTGCGCGAGGCCCAAGCCACTGACCTCCTCGAGGCCGTCGCGCTTTCGCAGGCGGTTGATTTCGCCGTGCAGGTCCGATACCGTTATCTTATCTGGAACTTTCGCCTTCATGATTTCATCACCGTTGATGGGTAAGTCTGAGCCAAAAATAATTCTAAGTGCCCATGAACAAAGTCGTTAATAGTGGATAATAATTATAAATGAATCGCTGCCTCAGGTTGCTTCCGGGCGATTGCCCCAATCATAGCTTCGTCGCTATTGAAATCAGGAGGAGAAGCCCGCCCAGGAACACGAGCGGGAGGGTGATTTTCGCGACCGCAACAATGGAATTCACGGTGGATATCACTTCGATGGACTGCTTGGCGCCAAGGACGCGGATGTCGAACCAGCGGGTATCCGAGAAATATCTTGCGGCCTTCATATCCGAGACCGCATCGCGAACGGAATCCATTATTATCGACAGGGCGGCATCCTCCTCCTTGAGGGGGTTCAGCACTCCGCGGACCATGTTGGTCTGGTGGGTGTCCGTCGTGAATACGCCAACGATGAATTCCCTGCCAAGCGATTTGCCGACCGACCGGACCTCGGCATCTATCCTGCTGCGGAAAGCGGGCGTGACGCCGTTGGAATCTATCAGCACGATTACGTATTCCGGCGCCGAAGAGATTACGGCCACCTTGATTCCGGCCTTCCCGATGACGTTCGAATCAACGGGCCGGAAGGAAGCGCCTATTTTCAGGGGTTTTCCCGCGGGAACGCGCGAGAGGGCGTCCCGGATGGCATGGATGTAGTTGTATCCCACCAGGCTTCCGGGCTCGAAGCTCGTGATGTCGCCGGTTTCGGCGTTGTGCTGGTCGATTATCATCGCCTGGCCTACATGCTTCTGCGCTTCGAAAAACATGGCAAGCCCGAGCCCGAAGTTAACGTCTTCGGTGACTTCGGGTGCGCGGCTGAGGCCGATAATCGCGGAATCATTTATCCGCAGCGATTCCGCACGGCATTCGTCCTTGCTCCCAAGCGATATCGAAACCTTCGCATCCTGGTATGTTGCGGATTTTACGGCTGAATCGAATTCGGCAAGGAGCTTGGATATCTCGCTTGTGGCCACGGGGTTGAGGTCGTGCGTGACGGTGCCGTGGAAAACGAACGTACGGGACTTGTACCTCCTGTCGATGTCCTCGGCTATAAGATACGAGAACTCGCTCCCGCCGAGGTTGCCGAACGGGCCGTAATGCACGCACGGGGTGACGAAGAATATCGTGCCGTCCCGCCTCGAGAACCCGCTTACGGAAAGCAGCGTTCTGACATCCTCCCCGACCTGCGAGAAAACCTTCTCGACATCCTTGTTGTGGTAAAGCCACTGGCTAAAAAGGTAGGACATCGCGTCGGTGCTGCTGAGGCCGAGGTTCTTTTTCATCGGCGCGTTGATTATGAAGAAGAACAGTATCAGCGCGGCAAGGAGGACGAAAGCGGAGATGTAGAACCGCACGGCCACGTCCAGGAAGGGCTCGCTTGTCACATAGATGGCCTGGTTGCTCAGAAAAAACACGAGGTAGAACAGCATCTGGAGCATGGCGAATATTATCGAGCGGTACTTCAGTATGAAGATGAACCTTGCAATCACGTACCAGAGCACGAAGACGATTGCCGAGCCCACCAGCACGACAAGCTGCGCCCACAGGGGGTTCACGCCGGCAAGCATGAGGTTGGATGCGTAAGCGATGGAGTATACGAACTCCCCGGCCAAAGCCGTTGCGGCAATCCTCCGGTACGGCATCTTCCGTATCATGAGCTTGATGATGGCGGACGAGAGGATGGCGGGCAGGGTGAGCAGCATCAGGCCGTCTGCCATTGCGACTTCAATCGGCTTTCCGGAACCCATGTTGAACAGCAGTCCGAAAGCGACACCCAGAAGGACGATGGAGAGCACCAGGTATCGGGCTGGGGGGAGGGTTATGAAATATGAAGTGAGGTTGACCGCCCGGTTGATGTTCTTGCTCATCGTTTTTTAATATCATTCTCAATGGTTTAAAACGATATGTCAGACCTTGTGTGCCCAAAGTGCGGGAAAAAGAGCAGCGAGGCGGAATTCATCGAGTCGTTCTGCTCAGGCTGCTACCCGGTGAAGATAAAGACGCCGGACCGCTTCGAGCTTGAGCAGTGCACCAGATGCAGCAAGGTGCACCTCCGGGGAGACTGGGCTCCGTATAATGCAAGGAAGCTGTCGGATTACATAATCGGCAAATGCAAGGGGGATTTCAGTTCTGCCGGTTACGACGCTGACAGGCAGGTGGCCGTGTTTATCATGATGGGGAACAACGCGAAAATCGAGCGCCTAATCCCCCTGGACCTGAAGAAGACGATATGCCTGCAGTGCTCGCGCATGAGCGGCGGCTACTTTGAGGCCATAATCCAGCTCCGCGGCGACCCGATAAAGGTCCTTGGCCATTCCGGAATGCTCTTGAAAAGGCTTTCAAAAAAGAAGACGTTCATCGCGAAGGAAGAGGAGAAGGACGGCGGCCTGGACCTGTATGTGGGCAATTCCAAGGTCGTTGTGGAACTGATGGGCGAGCTGGGGCTCAAGACGCTCATTACGAAAAAGCTCGTTGGGAGAGACCAGGGTAAGCGGCTTTACCGGACGACATTCCTCATCAGGCTCTGATTAGGGCACCCGGGGGGTTGGGGGGAGGGGGCGATATGATACCCCGCCAGTCATGCGCCGCATCATTTCTGTTTTTCATTCAATCCCTGCGGGACCCTCAGCGCTTCCGGGACGGCCAGGAGGTGGAGCAGCGTGCTCTTGAAACGGACTATCAGGGCGAACGTTGCTGCCTGCGCACCGGCAATCCCGAATAGGGAGAAAACGAGCGTGGTGCCGCTTTCGCTCAGCCCAAGCCCCGCTATCGTCGGCGATGGCACGAATTCCAGCATGGTCACAAGCGGCTGGAGGAAGAAATAGAAGAGGACCTCCGGAAATTCTGTGCCAAGGGTTATGCCGACGCTTTTTGCGGCAAAGTACCATGAGAGCGAGCGGAAGACCCAGCTCACCATGATGAGCGCGAGGATGTGCGGGGTTTTCCTGACAACCACATGCGAACTGTCCTGCATCCTGACAACCACATCGTACAGGCGTGAAATCACGGGCAGCCCCCTGGCGAATGAGAAGAGGGCCAGGAAGCGCCTTGAGAACATTATGAGGAGCATCAGCAGGATTATCGCGCTTATCGCGAATGCGCCGGCTATCAGCACCAGCCCCTGCCCGGGCCCGATGAAAACGAATATGATGTACAGAATCGCGATGCTTCCCGCGACGACCTTGAATATGAAATCGAACATCTGAGGGCCGAATATGGAAAGAAGGGCCTTGTCGGAGGGGACCCCGTAATTGTAACGCATTGCTGCCACGGTTGCGAAATAGCCCGTCCGGGACGGCGTGAAATCCGCGAGAAGCATGCCGACAAAATGCGAGCGGAGTATGTCGGTGAACCGTATTCCGGCTTTCATGTCATCAAGGAGCAGCTTTATCCGGAAGGCCATCACGAGGTCCATACCGAAAAGCGAGAGGATGCTGATGAAGAGCAGGAGGAAGTCCATCCGGGCAAGCTGCCCGAGCACCTCTTCCAGGCCCACCATGTGGAGGAGGACTGCCACAAGGGCGACGGATACGGCGCCATTTAACAGGATGAATATGTTCTTGCGGTCCATTTTTTCAGACCTCCCTGAACGTGAGCTGGAATGGCAGCGCCCTCGTATCCGGGGCAAGGCTTAAAGACGGGGGGATGCTCCGGTTTATCTTGTTTATCATGGCAAGGGCCGAATCTATCCGTTCCTGGGACAGCTGCTGCGAGAAGCAGTTGAGGAAGCAGATGAGATTCTCCGCGCAGAGGTAGAGCGCAGCCGAGAGATTCCCGCGCAGCTCCCCCGCGCTGGCATCGAGGGTTGTTCCCATGCCCATCGTGGGCGTGTTGTGGTTGATGCCGAATATGCTCGAATGCGACTTCTGGCAGAATGCCCAGTACTGGCTGTAGAAGAATTTCTCGTAATGTCCCTTGGAGTACAGCGCCTTCATCATCTTCTGGAAGCTGTATTTGCGCCGCAGGTTCTCGAGTGCGCGCTCTTTGGTGTTGGACCAGTTTCCATCTTTTATGAGCCTGAGCTTTTCATCGTCCAAAGCCGCCATTTCCCGATAATTCGAATAGATGTCGTCATCCGTAAGATACGCGTACTGCCAAATGATTGTCTCGAACACGGTCCGGAGGTTGTTTCCGGCGGGGTCGAGCATGCCCTCGCGCATCAGCCGGTAGGATGCCGAGAGATAGATGCAATTGCGGTAGAAAAGAGCGAGGAGGTACTGGCTGCGGCCATCGAGCTTCTCTTTTCCTTCGAGCCCGAAGAACATCGAGAAGGAGGCGGATATCGACTCCTCGAGAAGCGCGCATTCATTCTTGCAGATGCCGCCGCTCCCCTCCCGTGCCGCCCCGTACAGGCCTTCAAGGCCCTTATAATCAATATTGCGTTTGTCCATGTGAATGCCGGGCTCCTTCCAATTTTCCGCGGGCAGCGCCGCTTAATCTATTATGACTTCTCTTCCGGTGAGCTTTTTGAAAATCGTCTCGCTGAGCGTCTTGTCGTCAATCTGGAATGAGGCGTATAGGTCCGGCCTCGTTTGCCGGAGCTCGGTAAAGAACGCGGATTTCTCGTCCCGTACGCGGACCGCCTCCTTCGCATCGCCCTTCTCGAGCCTGCCCTTCCAGGCCGCGACCTTCGCCTTTGCATCCAGGAATGCCTTCGAATTCACAAGTTCGCTCAATTTCATAATATCACCTGAAACGCTCAACTGCAATCTGGCTGTAGCATTGCGCCATTATCGGATTCGATTCCCAAGCATGGTAATCAATGCCCGCCGCGCCCACCTTCCCCATTATAAGCGAGAATGCATCGGGCGCGGAGCTGCACGCCATCAGGGCGTCGAACGTGCCGGCACCCAGCCTCTCGTCCGCAAGCCTGCGGACTTCCGTGAAGTCGCCGCTGAAATAGGCCTGCCGGAGCGGCTCCTGCCCGACGACCTGCTCCAGTGCGAAGCAGACCGATGTCTCGAACGTGTATGCGACTCCTTGCGGAGAATAGCCGTTCGCCCGGGCAAGCTCATTTGCAAGGAGTTCGGTGGCGCCCTCGTGGATGTTCCAACTGCCCACCCTCGGCTGGATGATTGCCGCCCCGGAATCATCGCGCCATCGGACTATCTGTCCCCCTCCCAAGTATGCGGCGTAATGGAGCTGCTCGTGGGCAAGAAGCTTCAGGACATCCCCTTCTTCCCGCTTCGCCTCGTATGCGCCAACGATTATATGGT
>JAGVPF010000070.1 GCA_020052325.1 archaeon | reverse complement strand
TTGCTGAGCCTTGCAAGGATGTTGAGGCGCATCCGCTCATCATCGGGCATGGGCAGTCTTGCGCGTTGGAAATTAATAAAGAGATGATGCGGCGGGGTTTTTCCGCCCCACCGCGTTCTTGCGAGCTTTTCCTTCAGCCGAGAATCCTTGCAAGCTCGGACTCGAAGACGTCGGGCTTTGACACCATCGAATGGGCCTTCTTCCGCGTGTCGGAGTATTTGGAGAGCTTGGAGACGCTTTTCAGCGATTCCACGTCGCCCTTCAATTTATGCAGCGCCAGCTCGCGCGAGTCCTTGAACTTGGATTTCGATGCGACCGAAAGGAGCGCGGTGCTCTGGCCGACCAGGCGCTCGACCGCCGCCGACCTGCAGTCTGGGTAAGGCGAAAGCATCGCGACTTCGGAAAGCACTTCGGCATCGTCAAGGTCCGCGACCATGTCGGATAGCAGCATCAGGGCGGTCGTTCGCGCATCAGAGAAATCGGAATCCGCGATAACGGTCCGGAGCGACCACGGGTCGTTCGAAAGGCGGCCAACAGCGATGTACCTCGCGTCCTCGCTGGGTGAGATTTTCGCGATTTCTATGAGCGCTTCCACGTCGTCCAGTTCCTCCACGAAGGCGGAGAGCTTCGCCGCCGCGGCCTTCTTGACCTCGACGTGCTTCGAGAGCACGAGCGAGCAGAGCGAATCGATATCGGATGATAGCGTGTCGACCGCGCTCATGCGGACGCTCCTAAAGGACGAGTGCTCGGCCACCTTGCGCAGCGCGTTTGCGTTCTCGGAAATCTTTTCCAGCGATGCGGTGCGCGAGTCCCTGTGCGGGGAGCGGGCGGCGATTTCCGCGAGCGATTCCGGCTCGACAAGAAGGTTCACGGCATCCATCCTGCTCGTTCCGAACATCGATGAGCATGCGACTTCGATGAGCGCCGATGCGTTTGTGGAAAGCTCGTCAACGGCCGAAGCCCGGGTGTCCTCGTAGTGGCAGAATTTCGCGATATCGGTAAGCCCCTCGATGTCATTTGCGAGGTGCGAGACCGCGGCAAGGCGGACGAAGGGGAAGTTGGAGAAAAGCGCAAGCTCTACAAGCACCCTCGCCCTGCCTTTGAGCCTGTCGACGGCGCTGAGCATCGCAAGGCGCTCGCCGCTTGTGAGGATTTTTGCAAGGTGCGAGAAGCTGAACCGGTCGGGGGCCTTGTGGAACTTCTGCATGCCCTTCCTGTCCTTCTTACGGTCCGGCCTTTTCACCCGCTCGTCTTCGGACAAGTCCGGGCCAATTTCTATGGTGGGGAGTCTGATTCTTCTACTACTGGATGCCATGAGAGTTTTTTCCATGATAAGTATATAAAGGGTTCGTCGATTTTTACACAAAAAATGCGCGTTTGGGCAGTTTTATTGTTCGAAAAAAGTGGGGAAACTGAGATTTGAACTCAGACAACCAGCTCCCAAAGCTGACAGCATACCAGGTTAGCTCATTTCCCCGAAACTTTTCCCAAGGAGTCCTAATGATAAAAGTTTCCGATTGGAGCTAACTGCTCCAATGGATGTCGGGGCCGACGTATCGGCCACGAACATGCTCGCGAACGAAACGTCGTTCGCGACACGCAAGAACGGCGCGCCGTTCTTGCTGTCATCAAAACTTCCTGAGGGAATCTTGGGTTTTTCCAAGTTGTAGTTGATATCCCCAAAAAGTATTAAAAAGGCGGATTGTCAGGAGTTCGGCATCTTCACCAGCACGTGGACATCGCCGAATTTTTTTAGCATGAAGCCGTAGCGCATGTATAGGTCGATTGCCGGGTTCATCGCCTTTGTTTTCAGAAAAAGCGGGCGTTCGGTGTCCTGCAGCGTATCGAGGATATGCTCGAGCAGTATCGTCCCGACGCCCTGGCCCCGCATGGATTTGTCGACGCCAATCCCCTGGAGGAGAATCTTCTCACCGTCGTCCACGATGTGCGCGAACCCCACCATGCGCCCGCCGAATTCGGCAAGGAGGAGGGTGTCGTCATCGGTGACCTGCACCATGGCGTCAGGGAATACGCTCCGTATGAAGCACTTCGCAACATCCATCTCGGATGGCCGGACGACCCTGACAGTTATTGAGCGCATGGTTTCACAGTGATATGAATTCGGTGGTAATTCTTTTATCCACGATGGTAACTGATGCCGCGCGCATGGAATTGGCCGGGGGGAGCTTGATTAGCTCGGTTGGCCCGAATTTCTCGGTCCCCATGTGCTCGTGCACGTGGCCGAAAAATGCCGCAAGCGGCTTTTTTTCCTCGATGATTTTGAGTATCGAGGCGCTGCCTATGCGCCGGATTAGATGCACCAGATCGAAATGCCCTTTAGGGGGGCAGTGGAGCAGGAGGAGCGTATTGCGGTCGATTGGAAGCCTGGACATGCGCGAGTATATCTCGTCCTCGCCAATCTCGCCAAACGTATAAAACGGCGTCGGCGGGCTGAACCCGAACCCGACGGCGTTAAGCCCGCTGCCAAGCTCCACCCTCCGCTCGTGCAGCCACTGGGATTTTTCGGAAAGATAATCGTTCACAATCCGGCTGTCCCAGTTCCCCGGGATAATCAGTGAATTCGGAAGCGATTTTATCACGGATTCCGCAAACGACCTGCTATGGGTTATGTCCCCGCAGATGAAGATGCGGTCATAGGATGGCGCCAATTTTTCTAGCGAATCCAGGGCCGCCTCCTCATCGTGGAGGTCGGAAAACGCAAGAATCTTCATGGCGATCATTCGTTCCCGGGTGCCTTGGCCTGCGCGGGGCCTTGTGCGGGGCCCGGCGCTGCGGGCTTGGCCAACTTATGCGCCTCGTATTCCTTCATTATCTGCGCGTAGCGGTCGTCGAACTTCTTCTTCAGCATCGGGGATATGCTCCTCTTGCTGAATGCATCGGCTTTGGCCGCGAGGCAGAGCTGGTTGGCAAGGACGCGGGCGACTTTCCCGCGGACGGCCTTTGGCGAGCTTGAAATCCGCACGTGCTGGAATATTATCCCGTGTTTCGGCGGCGGAATGCGCTTGTTTTTCAGGTGCTTGAAGAGCGCCTTCTCGGCGCCCAGCACCTGTATGGCGCTTGCCGGGAGGATTGCGAGCCTTGCGAGGGTGCCCACATGGGACACGAGCTTTGCCGCTATGTCAGCGCCCCCCACATCGGACATGTTGGGGCACAGTTCGTTGGCAAGCTCCTTCTGGTACGCCTCGTAGTCCTTGCGGAGCTTGTCGAGTGCGAGTATGGAGCGGGCCATTGAAAGGCATTCCGAATGGTCTTTTTGCGAAAGCTTTGCGCCAAGCGAGTTTTTCGATGATTCGAGAAGCTCGGTCGCCTTCTTCTGGCCAAGGACCGCGGCTATGCCCTTCTCATCCACGTTGTCGCGGTCGATTATGAGGGCCGCGTTGCAGTACTGCATCTTGTCCTCGGCCTTCAGCTCCGGGAGGTATATGCCATACCAGTCCTCGAAGCGCTCGCCAAGGAGGTTGATTGACTTGTCGAGGTCCTCAATCGAGCGCGTCACGCTCGCAAGGAGCATGTCGCGGCTGCGGAGAGCCTGCATGACCGTGGTCCTCGCTTTTTTCATGAAGCGGGCGCGCTTGTCGAACCAGTCTTCGCGGTCCCCGCGGTCTCCGCGCTCTTCCCTGTCCCCGCCCGGGGGGCCGCGGCGGAACGACGGCTTTCCACGAAATCCACGGTTGTTGCCTTGAGGTCTTTTATCACGCATAAATAGCACCTGGTAAATGAGATGCCAGAAGGGTATTTTAAAGCGTTTACTTGGAAATAATGCCATGTCTGACGTTGAGAAGCTCACAAAGGATACCGTCGCAAGCGGCGGCATACTCGCCATGCTCTATTTCGACCTCCATGCCAGGACCAAGGAGCTCGTGCAGGAGCTCGGGGTCGGGTTCGTCAACACGCTCATCCAGAAGGAGGGAGTGGTGTTCGCGCTCGGCGAGATTGACGAGCCGAAAGACGGCGGGGAGGGGAAGAACTGGTCCGGTGCCGTCGAAGTGAAGATACTGACACGGGATTTCGCCACCCTGGCCGGCATCTGCATGGCCCACAGCCCGTATTCGGTCGAGATTCTAAGGCCGGACGAGATACGGCTTCCTCTCAGCGCGGCACATGACCTGCTCGGGACCATGTCGGCGACAACAGCCGAGTATAAGAAGTACATCCTCCTGAAGCTCTCAAAACCGGAGGAGATACTCCAGCTTCAGGAGAACCTGATGAAAAGGGCGGAGATGGGGAAGAAAATCCTCAAGAGAGAGAAGAAGGAGTGAAGAAAATATTTATGGATGGTGTTGATTTAGGAAAAAATACCGGCTGAAGCTTCATGAAACCGTCTATCGGACGAAGACAGGATGACGTTTGATGACCAACGGAACGGCGAACCGTTCCGTGGTCCATTGGAGCGCGAAAGCGCTCCAATAGGAAGATTATACCGGTGTGAAGCAGGAGGAAATTTTCATGGAACGAAAATTCATTAAAAGCGGAATAGACGGCCTTGACGAAGTGCTTGGCGGGGGCATCCTCGAGGGCTCGATAATCACGGTAAGCGGGCCGACCGGGGCCGGCAAAAGCACGTTCGCCGCGCAGTTCCTCCACAACGGGGCGGTGCAGTCCAACGAGCCGGGACTGTACATATCGATAGAGGAAAGCAGGCGCGATTTCTACTTCCACATGGGCGGCTTCGAGATGGATTTTGCAGCCCTTGAGCGCGACCGGAAATTCATCCTCCTCGACTACCCGATACACGAAGTGGACCAGGTGCTCAACCAGTCCGCATCCATCTCGGAGATAATCAACAGCACGGGAGTGAAGAGGGTCGTGATAGATTCCGTGATGCCGATTGCGCTGTATTTCAAGGGCGATGACGAGCGCAAGATGGGATTCCTGAAGTTCATCGAGAATCTGCGGAAATGGAACGTCACCACGCTGATTGTGTCTGAGGATGTGAAAATCCATTCGGGCTCGAGGCCGAGCTCGGAGTTCGGGATTGAGAGCTTCACAGACGGCTGGATAAACCTGTTCTACAAGTATGACGAGCGGACCATGGAACGCTCGCGCTTTGTCGAGGTCGTCAAGATGAAGGGTGTCGCGCATTCTTCGCGCTCATACCCGGCCATGCTTAGCAGCAAAGGCTTCACAATCTCAAGCGGCCAGCCCAAGCCGAGCGGGGCAAAAACGCCCGCATCGGCGCCGCCTGCCGAAAAGAAGGAGGCGGAGAGGACGGGCAGGACCCTGCGGATGGTGCCGCCGACAAAACCGAAGGCGCCCACCAGTCCTATGGCAAAAGGAGGCCCGATCAAGATAACCCCTGCCCTTGCTGCGCGCCTTGCTGAGGCCAAGAACAAAATCATGAAGAAGAAATGACGCCGAAAATCCCGCCCTTTTCTTTTATCTTTCCCTCATCCTTCTCGTATATGATAACCCTTTTGCCGAGTTTTGAGAAGCGCATCACTTCCGCATCGGTGGCATCCTCAAGGATGACGTCATGGAAGCCTTCGGCATCCCCGGAGTAACCCTTGGGGATTTTTGCGACGAGAAGCTTTTTCTCCGTCTTGGAAAGGATATCGGCCGATGGAGGAAGGACGACGCGGCATTTGAGGCGCAGCAGCCGGGTTATGATATCCTGCTGCGGGGCGCACTCGACTTCCACGTTTATGATGTATGTCAGGTTGTCATATACGTCCAGGTTCTTCGGCATGCCGTTCAAGGCGTCCATGTCGATGATATGTATGAGCTTGCAGCCGGATTCCTTCTGTCCCTTGGCGTAGTCCAGCGGCTTGCCGATAAGGCGGAGGATGCCGCCCTCTTTGCGGAACGCCTGCTTGTCCTGAAGGAATACGGACGGGATTCGCAAACTACCGCCTCCGTAGGTTCTCAAGCGCCTGCGCGAGCGGGATTTGGGACTCCTTCCCGGATGACATCTCCCGGAGCGTGACCGTCCCGCTTTCCAATTCCTTTGCGCCTATTACGGCCACATACGGGATTGAAAGGGCGTTCGCGTAGTCGAGCTGCTTGCGGAGGGCGCGCTCGTTCAAATCCGTCTCGCACGGGATGCCTTCGCTTCGGAACCTTGCGGCGGCTTTAACGGCATCCGGATAGAATTCCGGCTTCACGGCGGCGACCAGCACGACGCTGTCGGTCCTTTTGGGCTTTGCCCCCCGCTCGGTTATCAGCGTGACGAGGCGTTCGATGCCGACGGATATGCCCGTTGCCGGGGAAGGCTGGCCATAGACGCCAAGCAGGTCGTCGTACCGGCCGCCTGCGATGACCGTCCCGATATCCGGGCTTAGCTTGATTTCATAGACCGGGCCCGTGTAGTAGCCCATGCCCCGGACCAGGAAAAGGTCGAATTCCACCTCGAAATCGCACATCGAGAGGATTTCCCGGACCTCCTTTGCACCGTCAATGCTGTATTTTTCCGCCAAAGCAAGCCTGCTGTTGTTGTCGCCCCCTGCGCGTATGATTTTAAGCAGCTCATCCGATTTTCCGCCCAGAATCTCGCGGAGGAGCTTCCCGACTTCGGCCTCCCCAATCTTGTCCAGCTTGTCAAGTACGCGGAAAACCTCCCCTCTGGCTTCGCCCTCTACGCCGAGCGCGGATGCGATGCCGTCGAGTATCTTCCGGTTGTTCAGCATTATCTTCGGCTTGTCGAAGCCAAAAGACAGGCACACATCACGTGCCAGTGAAAGGAGTTCGGCCTCGCAGCGCATGGACGCGCTCCCGATGATGTCGGCATCGGCCTGGTAGAACTCGCGGAACCTGCCCCTTTGCGGCTCTTCCCGCCTCCACACGACGTCGATTGCGTAGCGCTTGAACGGTTTTGGCGTATCTGCGGATGCCGCGTAGCGCGCAAGGGGCACGGTGAGGTCGAAACGGAGGCCGTATTCGTTCCCGTCTATGACGAAAATCTGCTTGTCCACTTCGGGGCCGGCTTTGGCCCGCAGCGTATCAAGGTATTCGAGGGCCGGGGTTTCGAGGGGCCGGTAGCCATATGACTGGAAGATAGCCCGGATTTTGCCCATGACTTCCTCCCGGACAAACATGTCTTCGGGGCCGATGTCCCGCATTCCTTTGGGTGTGAGCTTCATAGGAATCACTTCCTCAACATATGTTAAAAAGGGGATTTGCACCCCATGCCCCGCTCCTTGCGCCAGCGGAGGAGGGCGGCGTTCGCGGAGATATCGGCGGTATCGAGGACTGGCATGAGGGCATCCTGGGTGCCGATGGCAATCGGCAGGTCCGTGCAGGCGAGGATGACGCCTTCCGCGCCTTCGAAAGAAAGCGCCCGTGCAACTGACCGCAACCGCTCCTTCGGCCTCGCGATATCGGTTCCGGAGAGAATCTCACGAATTGCCTTCGTGACTTGGGCCTGCCCCCCCTTATCCGGAACGACCGGTCTGATGAGCGAATCCGAAAGCGCGCGCTGGTAGTACCCCTTGCGGAGCGTCACCTCAGTGCCCAGCAGCCCCCAGTTCCGGATGCCGCTTTGCTTCGCGCACGCGACCGTCTCCTCCACAAGCGAGAGCATCTCGTATTTTTTCCGCAGCGCGGGCACGAATCCCTGCATCGTGTTGCATGCTATGAAGGAGAAGGACGCCCCCGCCCCGGCAAGCTTCCCGATTCCCGCATCCAGAAGCGCAAGCACCGCCTTGTCGTCGCTCCCTTCTTCCACTACATCCGGGACCGGCATGCTGTACACTATAATCGGAGGGAAATCCGAATCCAGCTTCGCGCCGTACTCCCCCTGGCAGCGCCG
>JAGVPF010000112.1 GCA_020052325.1 archaeon | reverse complement strand
TCGTCAGCAGGGAGCTCGGCGTGCCGTGCGTAGTCGGCACTGGCAATGCTACGACTATCCTGAAAGACGGCATGGATGTCTCAGTCGACGGGAGCCATGGCATAATCTATGAAGGGCTCGTATCCGCCCCGGAAGCGGCGGCAAAACCCGGAGCCGGCGCAGCTGCGATAGCAGCCGCGGCGCCGATAACAGGCACGAAGATATATGTGAACCTTGCCGATGTCGACCAGGCGGAAAAAGTATCCGCGCTGCAGTGCGACGGAATCGGGCTTCTAAGGGCGGAGTTCATGATGGCCGGAATCGGCCAGCACCCGAGGAAGATGCTGGATGAGGGGCGCGGGCAGGAATACGTCGACAAGCTCGCCGACGACATGCGCAGGTTCGCGGCGGCGTTCTACCCGAGGCCGGTCGTCTACCGCGCATCCGACTTCAAGACCAACGAATACCGCAACCTGGACGGCGGCGAGAAATACGAGCCGCACGAGGAGAACCCCATGATGGGTTACCGGGGTGCGGCGAGGTACATCCGCGAGCCTGAACTGTTCAAGCTCGAGCTAGCCGCAATCAAGAAGGTCAGGGAGGAGTACAACCTGAGCAACCTCCACCTTATGATTCCCTTCATAAGGAGAATCGGCGAATTGCGCGCAATCAAGGACCTCATGGACGATGTCGAATTGTACCGCACGAGGGACTTCAAGCTCTGGATAATGGTCGAAGTGCCAAGCACGGTCATCCTTATCGACCTGTTCTGCAAGGAGGGCATAGACGGCATCTCAATAGGAACGAACGACCTCACGCAATTGACGCTCGGCATCGACCGCGACAACGCGACGATGGCCAAGGGCTTCGATGAAAGGAACGAGGCGGTCCTCCGCTCGCTCAAGCGCGTGATTACGACCTGCAACAAGTTCGGCGTCACAAGCTCGCTCTGCGGCCAGGCGCCATCCGTGTACCCTGAATTCGCGGAAAAGCTCGTGGAATTCGGCATAACGAGCATGTCGGTCAATCCTGACGCTGTGGACCGCACAAGGAAGATAGTCGCGAGTGCTGAGCAGAAAATCATGCTGCACCGCCTTGCCAAGCTCCAGAAGGCCGACAAGGAAGAGGATGCGGCATCGTTCAACGAGGATTGAACCTTCTCCAAATAGCCCTTTTTCTTTCATTTTATAGCCACCTAGTGCCAGCCAGAGGCAGGAGGGGGGCGGATATGCCATGGAAAAGACGGCGCTGATGCCAATCATTTAGAAAAAAGAGGAGGGGTGGGGACCACTCCTCGGAATTCCGGTGGTTAGCGTACTATGCTTTCGCACATGGGCTGCGCGTTTGCAGGCATCATGCGGCGTGCCTTATAGGACCGGACAAAGCCCACAGAAGAGAAGGCATCGCCTCCGATTTCTTTCTGTGTTTTGTCTCTTGGTTGCACGGTCCTGAAGTTCATTTGGTCACTCTCTGATTTGTTCCTGTTTTGTTTGTTTATATACCTATCGCAAAAGGTATATAGTGCGGTATATTCGGTATATACTTATTCAGAAATAGACTATACGATGGCCGAATTACGCTAAGCGGACGATTCCCTCGTTCATTGGCTGGTATCTCCTCGATTTATACCATCTGGCATACCCGACCGAGGAAAAGGAGTCCATGCCGACCTCTTTCTGGGTTTTCTCTCTTGGATATACGGTCCTTGCATTCATGTTCTCACGCTCTGATAATGCCCCGGTTGGCCTATTTATATATCTTTCGCAATGAGTATATATTTCAGAATATTTGGTATATACCAAGAGGCGTTTCAATGAACCTGCCAAGGAAAATCCAGCTGACCGGAAGGAACACGTACATCGTATCGCTCCCGCACGAATGGGTGTCGAAAAACGGGATATCGAAGGGGGATGCGGCATACCTCAATGAGAACGGCGACGGGACGCTGACGTTATCCTTGAAGGAGAGCAAGAAGGAGCTGAAATCCTGCACGATTGACGTGTCCAAGGACACGCACGACGTCTCGATGAGGAACATCGTTGCGGCTTATGTCGGGGGTGCAGGAACGGTAATCCTGCACGGAAAGGACATGAGCACGATAGCAGAGGAGGCGCGCAGGGTGCTCTCAGGGGTAGAAATCACAGATGAGAGCGCGGACTCGCTCACGCTGAAGGTGCTCGCCTTCGAGGACATCAAAATCGATGGGATAATCAAGCGCGCGTACAATGTGACGCATGCGATGTTCGGCCTCTCAGTCGCAGCGTATTCTGGGGAGGGTTCGGACGTTTTCACGGAGATGTCCAGGAAAGAGGATGATGTGGACCGGCTGTACCTGCTCCTGCTGCGGACCACGTCCATCGAAGGCTTCACGAGCAGGAAGGAGGTATTCAAGCTTATTTCGGCAAAAAGCATCGAAAAAATCGGGGACCACCTGCTCGACATAGTCGCGGCGGCAAAGGAGGAGGCGCCGAACCCGGACGTAGTGCGGCTCCTCGAGATGGGTTCCGAGATGTACTCCTCGGCCTATCACGTGCTGGAGAGCAATGAGCTGGACCGCGGCGAGTACGCGCAAAGGCGCATGGAGTTCAAGACGCAGCTGGAGAAGGACGAAGCCGCCCTGAAGAAGGAGAAGGACGCCAGGAGCGCGCTCTCGAAGAAGGCTATGCTTGAGCGATGCAGGAAACTGCTGAGATATTCCGAGGACATGATGGAAAGCAGCACGGACATGTACTTTGCCGCCCTTGGAAGCGATGCGCCCCCGAAAGAAAGCGGCAGGGTGCGCTCTTAAAAAGGACAAAGTGCGCGCTTAAAAAAGTATAATGCCAACATATGTATGGACGTGTAAGCTAATGAGAATTCTTCTCCAATTCCCCGAAGGCCTCAAGCAGAAGGCGCTCGAATACGCGAAGCAGTACGAAAATGAAGGCCACGAGGTCTTCCTTTCCGCATCCGCCTGCTATGGAGCGTGCGACATTGCGCTTGATGAGGCCAGATGGGTCAAGGCGGATAAAATCGTGCATTTCGGGCACAACAGGTTCGTTCGGGAGGATTTGCCAGTGCAGGTTCCCGTAGAGTATATAGACTACAAAATTGACATCGACATCCAGAAGCTCGAATCCGTGCTCCCGCATCTTGAAGGCATGAAAACAATCGCGCTTGCGACCACCGTCCAGCATATCCACCAGCTCGATGAAATGAAGGCGTTTTTCGAAAAGAGCGGGAAGCGCGTACTCGTCGGGAAAGGCGAGAGGGCGAAGCTGCCCGGGCAGATACTCGGGTGCGACGGGGGAGCGGTAAAATCGGTCGAAAAGGACGCGGATGCGGTCGTCTTTGTCGGGGAGGGCATGTTCCATCCGCTCGCGATGGAAACCGCAAAACCGTCGTTCACTTTCAATCCTTCATCCGGAAGCGTGAAGCGCCTCGATGACGAGATAGCGCGCCTCAAAAAGAAGAGGAAGGGCGCGATAACGCTCGCATACTCCGCAACGACATTCGGGATACTTCTAAGCACCAAACCCGGCCAGTTCAACATGGCAGGCGCGGAGTGGGCGAAAAAAGAGCTCGAGAAACGGGGAAGGAATACCGCAATAGTCACAGCAAACGAGCTTGAGCCGATGGCGCTGAAGAACTTCATGTCATTCGACTGCTATATCAACACCGCGT
>JAGVPF010000092.1 GCA_020052325.1 archaeon | reverse complement strand
GAGCCTGCCCTTGGCATCGACCATTATGCGGAAGTGCTTTCCGCTCTTTGGGAACGAGACCACGTCCATGAGCCCGACCGGGAATTTCTCGTCCGTGCGGACGCTCCCGTCGACTTCGAGAAGCCTCGATGCGAGTATCCTGCGGACTTCGCGCAGTGTGGTCGCAATCTTGAGGATATCCCTGACCAGGACGCCAATCGGAATCGCGTGCTTGGCCGGGTGCGGGCCGGGTGCGGCCTTCGTCATCCAGGTTCGTTCTTTCTTATCGGTAATCGGAATCGCTTTAGCGGATGCGATCCTTTTCAGATGTTTTGTTCCTCCTCTTTTCGCCATAAAAGTATCACCTGTAGTTAATCATTCACCTTTGAGCGGGTTTCGTCTGCGCATGGACCCCTGAGCCTTTCGGAGCCTGCCCGGCATGCTCTTTGCCTTCGTGGGTGTGCTCGCCGGACGGGTGTGCGTGCTCGGCCTTCGCCGGCTCGGATTTCGCAGCCTCTGCCTTTTGCGCCTCTTTCTTGGGCGCTTCGGCCTTCCTGAACGCTTCCTCGTTGAATATCTCCTTCCTTTCCTTCGTGCTCTCGAGGGCGATGAGCAACAGGTTGGACGGCTCGAGCGCGAGGCCCACTTCACGCCCGCGCACGTTCTTCACCACGACGCCTTCGACGAAAACTTTTAGGCGGAGCGTGTTCACGTCGCTTACTTTTGCCTCCTTGCCCTTGCCCGGCCCGCGCATCACTTTTACGGTGTCGCCCTTGCGGACAAGCACCGCCCTCTTTTTGACCTTGAGCTTTGCGCGCAGGTCCTTTGAGAGGTGGACGTGCAGGCGGCTTTTTTTCTTGTGGAGCTTTTCCGAATAGAATTTTTTCCGTTCAGTATCAGACTTCATAGCAAAACACCCGAATTCCCCTGCTTATACGACCCCGGCGGATATTGCAGCCACTTTCGGGAACCTTTCCGAGATTTCCCTTGCAACGACACCCTTGATTTCGGTGCCGACGGGAAGCATGTCGTCGTTGACGAGGACGGCGGCGTTGTCCTCGAACATGATCCGGGTGCCGTTTGCCCTCCGGAACTCCTTCTTCTGCCGGACGATGAGCGCCTTGATGACCTTCTTCACCATGTCCGGCTTCCCCTTCCGTACGGACGCGATGACCACGTCGCCGACACCGACCTGCGGGCCCCTTCCGCGCGTTCCGCGGTAATGGAGGGCGCCGATGATGTATATCATCTTCGCGCCGCTGTTGTCGGTGCACGGCATCATCGTGCCGATTGTCATCGTCTTCGTTATCGTGCTTGTTAATCCTTTCATGCCCGTTCACCTTTTGACGAGAGGCCGACAACCGTCCAGGCCTTGGTCTTGCTTAGCTTCCTGGTCTCTGCCAGGTCCACCAGGTCGCCGACCTTCGCGTTTATGCACGGCGGGTTGTGCGCAGCGATGTGCGAGGTGCCGCGCGCGTATTTGCGGTACTTTGGGAAATACTGGATTGTTTCCCTCTCCACAATCACGGTGTGCCTGCTCTTTGAGCTCACGACCTTGCCCATCAGCGTCTCGCCCCTGAGCTTAAGGCCCCCATGCCTGAAACATTTCTTGTCTTCGCATTTCTCTGCCATACATATACCTCGCTGAGTAGCGCTGATGCGCATGCGTGCCGCCCTTTGTTTTTTTGGACGGTGCTTCCCGAAAAGCACTCGGACCCAGGGCCGTTTTCACGGAGGGTATCCGAATGCCGCCGGACCTAATGAGGGTCCGTATTGAGTGAATTATAATGCGGGCATCTGGTACTTTGGATACATATATTTAAAAATGCACCACGGGTGTGGCATCGATAAGGAAAAGGACCGGGAGGGGGGCTTCCCGCCGTTGCCCAGCTTCGTTAATGGCCCTCACGCTGGAGGGTTTTTATCCGGCTCCGGTTTATAGTATTCGCACGATTTCATGCGGCCCATAATCTTCGCGCTTTGCGATTCTCCATCGCAATCCCTGAACCTGCAGAATATCGGGAGCGTTTTTTGGCCGGATGTGACGCAGATTGGGGCCTTGAAATTTAACTGGTCCTCTTTTCCCTCGATTCCCCGTCGGTTTGCGCATTTTTGCATGTGCATCGGCCTCCAATCGCCCGTAATCGGCATAATATAACATATACAAACACTTTTAAACACTATTGAATTTGTATCTTTCAAACGCCAAGAGTGCCGGTTTCAGCCCTTTTTCTTTCCCCCCCTCAGGTATAGGAACGCCAATATTCCCAGGGCCGCCAGCGCCAGCACGCCTATGAGGGCCGAGTTGTCGGCTGCTTGGGCCGTGGGCTTTCCAGGCTCGATGGGTGGCGACCTTGGCATGGACTTCAGCTGCATTGTCTTGATGGGCATGCCATCCTTGAGGAGCGACACCCCGTAGGTGCCTTCGATGTTGAGCGACACGGCGAAGTTGCCGTTTTCATCGGTCTTGCCGCCGAATTTCTTGCCCGCGGGATCCGTGATTTCGTAATCGCAGGCGGCACATGGGCCGTTCTCCTCCTTGGCCTCGCAGGTCGTTTCGTCGCCGACAAGCCCGGATGTGGGGCAGCTCATGTCATTGGCGAAGCACTTGTGGCCGGCGCATATGGACCCTTGCTGGCACGCAGGGCAGGATTCTGCCCCACATTCCCATGCCGCCACAACGACATGATTCTCAATCCTGCCGCAGGCGATGATGTCCTGGCACGAACCTTCGGCCGCTCCCGTAGTTTTAACGCAGGCCTGAGGTGCGCCGCATTGGGCGTCCGACTGGCAGCATTGCGGGGGGGTGCATTGGATGGGCGGTGGCGGCTTTGGCGTGCATGCGTTGTTCGCGCAAGTTTCACCCGTACCGCACTGGGCATCCAGGCAGCATTCGTATTGCACGCAGGCGTGGTTCTGCGCCTTGCCGCAGAGGCATTCGAACCTCGCGCATTTGCCAGCCACGCACCGCTCGTTCACCGCGCATTGCGCGTCATCCGTGCATTCAGGGGGGGGCAGAAGCGGGGGCTGCGCATCTTCAGTGGGCGGCTCATGGTTATCATCATCGTCCGAAGGCGAAGCGACGGATATGGCGAACAGGCCGTATATGTCGTCAGGGGTGATGTTCATCACATCCGTCAGCGTGATGTTTCTCGCTCCGGTGTCCGATGTCTGCCCGGGAAAGGTCCAGTTCGCGCCATCCCAGGTGTAGGCGCCGATGGAGGACATGTTATAGCCGCTTTCTTCCGATGCCCTCCAGTGGAAGACGAGCAAGTCGATGGACGGCTCGGGCGGCGTCATGCTGTTGTCGAAGTTTATCTTGAGGTATTTGTTCCGGAACGAGGAGAGGTTTCCGGGGGGGGCGTTTCCAGACGGGTCGACTGTGTCATTGATGAGGAAACCGTAGCTCACCATGTCGCTCAGGCTGACATTGATTGATGAGGAGCCGAATTTCGAATTGCGTATCGCAAACGGCACGGGACCTTCGGATGTCGATATGACCCCCACACCCCATGAATTGGAATGGAATGTCGAATCGGAAATAATCGAAGCCGGGCCGGAGGGTGAGAATTCAAGGAACCCCATCTGGCTGTTGCCGGCGGCGAGAATCCTGGAGAAATTGTTGTTGGCCGATGCCATCACAACGAAGCCGGAGCCTGCCGGGAACCCAAGGCCCAGCGAATCGTTCGAACCTGATGCGCGGTCCCCGCTGAAAGAGTTGTTTTCCGAATACTGCAGCACATATCCCATCGCATTGCCGCTTGCAGTGTTGTTCCTGAATGTGTTTCCGGACCCGTACGTTGCATAGAAGCCCACGAGTTCGCCATCGGCAGTGTTGCCGTCTAACAATGTCCCCGATGGATAGAGCATATAGAACCCCACATACTCCCCCATCTCAGAGGGGGGCGCGGAGAGAAGTGCCGTATTATTGGCCAGTGTGGAGTTCTCGATGAAATAGAAAAGGAAGCCGACCATGTTGTCAATCGAATGCGAGTTCCGGATCGTCACATTGTCTGAATACAGCGACTCGAGGAAATTGTCGAGGAGCGCATCCGAGCCTTGGATGGTCACATTGTCGAGCACGGCGCCATCCGCGTTGCAAAGGATGATTTCGGAGGCCTGCACATTGCTCAGGTTTACGGTGTCATTATAGTACAGGATAGGCCTGCCGCCAGAGCCGTTGTTGCCCGACATATTGAACCCGGTGCAGATGGACGGGTCTCCGGGCCGAATCATAATGTCGAATTGGGAGCTCTCAATGAACGTATTGTTCAAAATGGAGATGTTTTCAACAGTTCCGCTCCCCATTTCTATGCCGGCAATGCAGTTGCTGAACGTATTGTTGAGCACTGTGATGTTGCGCCCCCCATTGAAAAGGATGCCCCCCTGGACATCCGCGAATGTATTGTTGGCCACGGTGAGGTTGACGACCGAATATCCGCCGCCATAGCCGCTGAGGTGTATTCCCTGGTCGATGTCGGAGATGTGGTTGCCGATGAATGAGTTGTTGGCTGAATAAATGGGGTCTAATGCCGGGCCGCCGTTGACATGCCTTACTGTGTTGTTGAAAAGGCGGTTGAAGCCCGATTCTGGAAAGATTGAGAAGACGGCACGCCCACCGCTATTGCCGTATTCAAGGACGTTTCCGGAGATGTTGTTGTAATCGCCGCCTACGACGAAACAGTCGTATTCGCCCAGCCAGTCGGAAATGTAGTTGCCGTCGAATTGATTGCCGTCTCCGCTGATATAGAACGCGGCGTTGATGGTTTTGCTGACGTTGTTGCCGGTGAAATTGTTGCCGATGCTGCCGGATTCGATCATTATTCCGAAGCTGTCGTTATAGCAGTTGTTATTGGCATACAGGGAGTAATTGCCCATTGTGTCCATGCAGAACGAGGTGGCGCCGATGCCGGTGTTGTTAATCAGGCGGTGGCCCGTGCCTCGGATATTATAGCTCACCGAATGGAGATACGCCGCATCATTGACGGAATTGTTAACGAGGGTTATATTGTATGTATTTTGGTCAAGAAAGACGCCGCCGCCATAATAGGGGATGATGCTGTTGTTTATTATCCGGACGTTGGATGAATTCGTCAGCAGGAAGCTAAGGGTGTAATTGCTCACCTCGCAGTTCAGCACGGAAACGTTCGAGGATACATTCATAACGCGAATGGCAGTTTCCGACTGGTAGTTGGGCGGCGGGGCTGTTTTATTCATGTAATAGCCATGGCAGTCCAGCGCCACGTTCGATGAGTTTATCTGGATGCACCAGGCGTTATCCCCCGGATTCGGGCCGTCCATATTCGGAAGGCCGAAGAGGTCGGCCGTGACATCATAGACGCCCGGGGACGTGATGTTGATGCACGAGGAGACGGCCACGGAGAATGACGATGCCGCCAGAATCAGCAGGATTAGGGCGAATTTATTCGATTGCATAATTGGATGTACCAAGTGGATTTTTAATGCCAGCGTGCAGGCGTTGAATATCGCGATTCCTGGCCCCCGTTACACGGTTATATTAATTTTTCCCAAAGGCCCCTGGCATTAGATTACGCAATAATCCGGGATATGAAACAAATAGGGGTTTTCGGATGGATATTCGGGGGAAACGCCAGGCGCTGATGGCACTCGAAATTTACGATTTTCGCGCCATGACATCGATGTTTAAAATACGCCCTGCGGATGTTAATGCAGGTGAAAATATGAGATTAGTCTTGGCAATATTCGCAGCATTATTGATTGTCGCGGCAGGGTGCACCACGCCTAACCCGCCAGCTGGCCAGCAGACTGGCGGCGCATCAGGAGGTACGCCATCGGGCGGAACGCCATCAGGCAGCACGGGCGGCAGCTCTTCCGGGGGCAACGCTATCGACCTCAACGCGTGCGTGACGAACTGCAACGTGCTTACCGACGGAGACTTGGCGAACACGTGCAAGGCGGGATGCTACATGGGCGCTGCGGAAGAAACGAAGGACGCGAGCAAATGCGACCCGATCGGGACCATGAATAACATGTCCATATACTACGCCACATGCCTCGGCAACACGGCCGGCGTGATGAAGGACATCAGCCCGTGCAACCGGCTGACGGACCCTGACGACAAGGACTTCTGCATCATGGTCGCCGCGGACGAATACAAGAATCCTGCAATCTGCGGAGGCGTGACGAACGAGATATACAAGAGCGTGTGCCTCGACGACACAAACTCAAGTGGCAAGTGAATTTTTCTTTTTTTTATCATACTTTTTTCGCGCGCTCATGCGGACGGAACGGGATTTCGCGGCCGTCCACATCCACCTTCTCGCCGGATTCGGCAACGATGCGGAAGACCGAGGAGTTTTTCGGGATGCGGACTTCCTTCCCGCCAGCACCCTCTTTATCTATTACAATTAGGTTTTTCGTCTCGTCCACTATCGTGCCCTTCAGGCCGATGAGATTGCGCTGGCTGCTGTTGACGATTTCGGCCTCCAGGCCTATGAAAGTCGAGAAGAGCAGGTTTTTTTTCGTAATCAACGGTCCCATCTCCGGCTGGAATGCCCGGGGGTTGACAGCCGGAGCATGATAGAATGATAGAATAGGAAAAAATTGGGAAGCTGAGCAGCAAAAAAGCTAGCTCACTTCGATGTGTTCCTGGGGGTACCCAAGCTGCTTGAGCACTTCGGTGGCCCGCCTCTTGTGGTCGCCCTGGAGGATTATCACGCCCTCCTTCGACGTCCCGCCGCAGGCGAGCTTGTGCTTGAGTTCCTTCGTGGTGGATTCGAGTTGCGCCTTGTCGATGCCCTCGATGATAGTGACCAGCTTCTTGAACTTCTTCTTGGTCGAATATATCCTGATTTTCGCTGCCCCCTGCTTGTCAAGGATCTCGCAGACGCAGAGATCCTTGAGCATTCCGCATTTCGGACACTTATCCATTATTCCATTCACCTGCAATTTTTTTGGTTTTAACCCGTATTTATTTGCTAGTTTTAAATGCTATTGCATCGGGTCATTTC
>JAGVPF010000087.1 GCA_020052325.1 archaeon | reverse complement strand
TGAAAGAAGCTGTGCCAGCGTCGCAATCTTCTTCGGCAGGATGCCGAGTTTCCTGAGTGCCTTGTAGATCTGCGAAATAGATTCCGGAGCATGGCTGATGAGGTGGGCATGCGTATTGATTTTTTTCCTGCTGAGGCCGAGCATCAGCAGGGCGTTGTAATTGGCTTCAATGGCGCCGGCTTCGCGGGTGAGAAGTTCCGCCCTGGATAAGATTTTCTCCCTTCCGATTTTGAGCGCTCGGAGCTTCTTGTAGGCTGCGCGGATGGTCGCCGGTTTGGCCCTGCCGAGCATTTCCCTAACAGTGGGACTCAGCTCATCGAACTTTCGGCCAAGGATTTCCCTTGCCACCCGTTCGGAAGGCTTCATCAGTATTATTGTTGTTGGTCGGGGTTAAAAGAGTATTGAATGACGGGAAATTGGCTGCTTGGCCAGGGTGGGGGTATATTAATGTTGTCTGTGATGTTATAGATGGTGATAAATTGACGTTCAAATGCGCTAAATGTGGTAAGGACAAGGTAATTGGAGAAGTAAGCATGCAGAGGGCAAGGACCCATATCAACCTGTATTTCTGCAGCAACGATTGCGCAAGCTCATTGACGAAAGCGCTCCCGCCGACCCCGAAAAAATCAAGAAAATAATTTTTTATTTCTCCAATAAGTTTTCATGAAGTGGAATCCCTGGAAGCAGGGGATAATAAACCTGTTTCCGAAAGACAGTCCATGAGAATGCTCCTGATTATCGCGATTCTGTCTTCCTTGGCTTTCGCTTACGATGCGCTCGACGATTCCTGCCTCGCAGGATGCTGCGCGAAATACAACGGCATACTCAGCGAATTGGATAACGCGGATGTGCCGGCATGCCTGGATAGCGGCGGATGCATGATAGTCTATAACGGAGCGACAAAAGGAAGCGTGGATGTCGCATGCCTGAAGCTCTCATATACGAACACGGAGAGCCCCTATGACAAGGGTGCGATAGGAAGCTGCATTGCAGCAACCTGCGGGAGCGATTACACACCCTCCACGCCGTCCCCGTTCAATACCGGGGAAGATTCGCCACCCGTGCCGACTTTTCCGCCCTGCGCCGACAAGCTGGGCGAGATATACCAGGTGTCCGGCGATTCCGTGCTAATCCGGCAGGGGAAGGAGAAGATTATTGCGGCCGGAGACATGTTCTGCGATGACGACACGGTCCGCGCAGGGCTATATGCCAAGGTGTTCATCCGCTTCACAGATGGCAATGTGCGCTTCATCGGCAACACGGCCACCCTGCATATCCGGACCGATCCGGAATGGCGCATGAACGAGGTGGACGGTTATGTCGAGGCCAGGAACACCCAGAACGCCATTGATGTGTTCAAGAGGCTCACAAGCACGAGCGATGAGAGGGTATACCATGATGAGATGACGGGTGGCAGGCTTGCAGAGACAGTATACAGACCGCACTCCACGGTCATATTCGATTTCGGGCCCTTATCCGAAAAGGTGACGGTCATCGAGGGCTCCGTGGATGCCATAGATATGCCCACGCAGGATACGGTATCCATAGCCGCCGGCGAACAGTTCGAGCGCCTGAACAAGCAGAGGGTTTCCGAAGGCACGATAACCCCTGCGGGAAGCGTTGCGAGCGAATTGGCCAATTCCGGCTCATGCTGCGGCAGCGCCCTCATCCTGGGGCTTGCAGGGGCGTTATTCATCCGGCAGAAAAACACTTAAACGAAGTATTTGAAGATAGGTCATGAAGCTCAAATTCTGCGGGGCGGCAAGGATAGTCACGGGTTCCTGCTACCTGCTTGAAACCGCCGGAAAGAAGATTCTGATTGATTGCGGCATGTACCAGGGAACGAAGGACATCACACGGCGCAACTACGAGCCGTTCGACTTCAACCCGAGGGAGATATCGCACCTGCTCCTGACGCATGCGCACATAGACCATTCCGGCCTGATACCGAAGCTCGTGAAAAACGGCTTTGGGGGCAGGATAATCGCAACGCCTCCGACAATAGACCTGGTGAAGATAATGCTCGAGGATGCCGCGAGCGTGAACGAGGAGGAGACCTTCCACGAGAACAAAAGGCGGGAGAGGATGGGACTTTTGCCCCGCGAGCCGATTTTTACGCTAAAGGATGTCAAGGCGTGTTTTGGATTGTTCAAGCCGCTCGAATATGACAGGGAATTCGAGGTAACGAACAGGGTAAGGATGCGGTTCCGGAATGCGGGCCACATTCTCGGCTCCGGGATAATCGAGCTTTGGGCCCAGGAAAAGGGGAAGGAGACCAAGATAGTCTTCTCCGGGGACCTCGGCCAATGGGAAACGCCGCTCGTGGACAACCCTACGATTATTTCCGATGCGGATTACGTGCTCGTCGAATCGACCTACGGGAACCGCCTTCACGAAGACGCGGCCACGCGGGGCGATTTGCTTTCCGAAACGGTCACGGAGACGTTCGAAAGAGGCGGGAAGCTCATGATACCATCCTTTGCCGTTGAGAGGACGCAGGAGCTCCTCTACTACCTGCACCAGCTCGTGCGGGACAGGAAATTCCCGAAAGAGAAGATTTTCCTTGACAGCCCGCTTGCCATCAATGCGACGAAGGTCTTTTCCAAAAATATGAGGTATTTCTCCCCAAAGCTCAGGGAGGAGTTCGCGGACCCCTTTGAATTCAAGGGGCTGAATTTCCTCCGCAGCGCCCAGGATTCCATGACATTGAACGACTATCCTGCACCGTGTGTG
>JAGVPF010000105.1 GCA_020052325.1 archaeon | reverse complement strand
GAACCTCCAGGGGGCGATAGCCCTGTCGCTTGCCGACCCTGAGGACCCGGACTCGAACGCGGTGTTCTACGCCATCAAGATTTACGACCAGATGCGGGCTGAAAATTTCAATGTGGAGGTAGTCACCCTCACGGGCGACAAGAAGCTGGGTTACCGGGCCGACAAGGAAATCAGCTCGCAGCTAGACAAGATAATAATGGAGATAAACCCCACCTCATGCGTGCTTATTTCAGACGGCGCCTCGGATGAGGAGATCCTTCCCATCATCAAGTCGCGCCTGAAGGTGGACTCGACCAAGGTCGTGTTCATCAAGCAGGCCAAGGAGCTGGAGAAGACGTATTTCGTCATTCTCGAGAAGCTGCGCGACCCGCACTTTGCAAAGACGATAATCGGGATTCCGGCCCTCCTGCTCCTCCTCACCGCCATCTCGGTCTATCTTGGCATGGGATGGGTGCCGATAGTGGCGGTGGTGGCGGTCTACGCCCTGCTGCGCGTCTATGGGATTGAGGACTGGGTCATGGACGTCTTTCGGGACTTCCGTTTCTCATTCGAGCGCACGAGCTGGATAGGGTACATCGGAGGGGCGACGGTGTTCATGATAGGCATCTTCGTCGGCTACCAGACGCTGCAGAAGGGAATCGCGCTCGGGCTGCCAAACGACAAGCTGATTGCGCTCGTCGTTGGAAGCGTGAGCTGGATAGCGTTCACCGCATTGCTGCTGATACTCGCAGGCAAGATAATCGACTCTTTGATGGAGAAGAAGAAGTACAGGATAACGAAGTACATGATGTATTCGGCCGCGCTCGCGCTCTCCACGTTGGTCATCCTTGTCGGCACCAGCTGGATTGCCAACCTGAACGAGCCGTATGTGGATTTCGGGACGTTCCTGTTCACAATCGCGTTCTCGCTCGTGCTCGGCTACCTCGCGACATACATCGTCAACTGGTACCGCAAGGAGGTACTGACCGAGATGAAAATAGAGGGCAAGGAGGCGATTTCCGAGCGGGGCACCTACCTTGGCAAGATAGTCGGCATCGACGCGAGGCACGGCAAGATAGTCATCCAGACGATTTTCGAGAAACGGTACTCGCTCCCGATGTCGGCGGTGAGCTCCGTAGACGAGAACGTGGTATTGAAATCCGGGGAGTGAATGGGGAATGGAAACACAGAAACGGACGGTCGCCTGGAGAATCGCGAGGGTCGCATCGGCGCTTTTCATACTCGCCGCAATCGGCGCGCTCATCATGCCCGAAGCGTGGATATTCTTCACGAAATCAACGGTCCAGGGCGGCATCTGGCCCTTTTCCGGCGCATTCGGATGCTATCCTGAGAAGGAGCCCTGCTGCCTCGAGGGATACAACATGACCGCAATGACGGACAAATGGGAGGATGCGAGCCCGCCCGTCATCTGCAGGTATTTCCGATACCCAATCAAGGAGTACCTTATCATGCTGTCGATAGTGTCGCTTGTCGTTGCTGCAGTGGCTTATGCATCCCACAAGCATGCGCCGCAGGATGACGATAAGGAAAAAATCAGTCCGCCTGAGTCTTCATCTTCCTGAGAAGCTCCTTTTTCGCCTTGCAGTCCTTGAGCGCATGCTCGAGGACTTCGGAAATGCTCGTAACACTGATGATTTTTATCATCTTGGCCCTCTCTTTGGGCAGATAGACGTCCTGGGCATTGGCCTGCGGAATGAGGACCTTTCCTATCCCCGAATCGATGGCGGCCTCCAGCTTCCCGTTTATGCCGCCAACCGGAAGGACCCTCCCCCGGACATCGAGCGAGCCGGTCATGGCAACGTCCTGCCGGACCGGTATGTCCGAGAGCGCGGATATCACGGCGACTGCGGTGGAGATTGACGCGCTGTCGCCCTCCACGCCCTCGTAAGTCTGGAGGAACTGGATGTGCAGGTCGGTGCGCGCAATGGCCGTGCCGATGTATTTCTTGAATATCGCCGATACGTTGTCCACGGCCTCCTTCGCAATGACGCCGAGCTTTCCTGTCGCTATCACGCGCCCTTCCGAGCGGGATGCCGCGGGCGTGGCCTCGGCGACTATCGGGAGGACCAGGCCGGCACGCGAATCGCCAAGCACCGCCAGGCCGTTCACGCGGCCCACTTCGGCCCCGCTTGTGACAATCGTCTGGTACTCCCTCTTGTGCTCGATCATCTTGGCCCCGAGCTGGCTCTCGATGGACTTGAAAATCTTCCCGGCCTCAAACACCTCGTCCTTTGTGACGAGCGCAATCCCCTTCTCGCGCGCGATGTCGCCGGCAGCCCGGACCAGGCCGCCAAGCTCGCGCAGGTTCAATGTGAACCGCTTGCGCCTGCCGGACATCCTCCGCGCCTCCTCGATTATCTCGAAGACCGCTTCGGCGTTGAAATGGGGGATTTTGCCGTCGCGCGCGACTTCCTGCGCGATGAAGCGTATGAGGTCCTCCTCGTTTTCCGGAGTGTCTTCCATGGTGTCTTCCACATAGACCTCGTAGCCGCCGCCCCGTATCCTGGAACGGAGCGCAGGGTG
>JAGVPF010000119.1 GCA_020052325.1 archaeon | reverse complement strand
GTGAGTGAGCCGACTTGCATGGCTTAGTCGAAGTCTGATAGCAGTACCCTCCAGCAGGATCAACTGGAATTCAGTTAATCGTGCTTAATATATACACGAATTTGGTACGTTGCAATTCTCTTATTCGGAATTGACATTGCACAGATCAATTGCTCTTGAAGCGTGAGTCAAATCTATAAGTTATAGATTTCCACAAAAAGCGTCCCCCCGCAGATGCGAAGGCCACATGCTTAGATTACACATTCTGAAGCCATAGAAAGCGCCAGAACGCGCGAAGCTTATATAGCGATACACTTATTTATAAAGGTTCCTGTCAGCGAAGCATTTTACGTCGTAAAAAGTGTCCGTGAAAAAACACGACGCTTTCGATTGGCAAAGGCCTGGAACGATATTCGCCCATGACCGAAACATATGATAAACTATTAATAAACGCCCTGGAAGATACAATCCATGGAAGAGGACAAGATAGTCCTGGACCGGAAAAGCTTCGAGGCGCTCGCCGTCGACACCCGGATCAAGATACTCAAATCGCTCAAAGAGAGGAGAAAAACCCTTTCCGAGATAGCTAAGGAGCAAAACATGTCGGTCTCCGGCATCAAGGAACACCTGGAGACGCTGGAGAACGTCGGCCTGATTGTAAAGAAAGACGACGGACACAAGTGGAAATACTACGAGCTCACAAAAAAGGGCAGCGGAATTGTCGTGCCGAGGGAGCTTCGCGTCTGGATTCTCCTTTCGATATCGACCATCGCGCTCTTCGCTTCGGTCCTGGCGATATTTTCTGCCCCCATGTTGCCGCATGATTCGTTCGACGGCAATGGATTAGAGGCGGGGGAAACCGGACCGCAGCTGATGATGGCCACCGCCGAGTACGCGGCCGGGGGGAATAACAGCGGGACCATGGCGAAGGAAGGCGCGGATATTTTGCGGACGGGTTCAGAGGCACCGCCCGAAGCGGACTTTTCCCCGCGCGCCCTTGATAATGGGGAGGCGATATATCAGCAGGACCTGACGCTCCCGTTCATGGTTCTCGCGGTAAGCGGGCTTACCTTGGTATCCTGCATCGGCATACTGGTAAGGAACCGCCTCAAGCCTTCTTCGCTTTGAAGGCGATTCAGGTCACACGACTGGAAACCGGGATGGGCAAGCCGGGGGATTCCGGACGAATAGGGTGCCAGGACGCTCGCGATGATGGAGAATCAATGTTTATATCCTTTTTCAGCGTGAATTCCATATGGAAGATTTGCCTTGGGCGAGAGTCAGAGCCCCGGATTTTATTGGCATCAAGGCCTGGATAAATTCTAAGCCGCTGAAAATGGAGGAACTCAGGGGCAAGGTCGTCCTCGTGGATTTCTGGACATATTCCTGCATAAACTGCATCCGGACGCTTCCGTACCTGAAAAAGTGGCACGGGAAATACGCGGACAAGGGCCTCGTGATTGTCGGCGTTCATGCCCCGGAATTCCAATTCGAGGGCGAGAAGGGGAATGTCGAGGAGGCCGTGAAAAAGTTTGGGATCGAGTACCCGGTTGCCCTTGACAGCGACATGCGCACATGGGCCGCATATGACAACCATTACTGGCCCGCCAAATTCCTGATAGACAGGGATGGGTATATCGCATTCGCCCACTTCGGGGAAGGGGATTACACGCTGACCGAGAAGATGATACAGGAAGCGCTGGGGGTTAAATCGAACTTCGAGAAGGAGGAATTCCCGGGCTACATCTTCGACCAGAGCCATGAAACATATGCGGGTTACGGCAAAAGCATGGGACTCGGCTCAGGGCTTGCATGCGACAAGAATGGATGCGACGTATACATCGATCCCGGCGAGCACGAGCCCAACGTCATCTATCCGCATGGCGAATGGGCCCAGGAGGAGGAATATCTTGAGCTGAAAAAGACCCCGGGCCAACTCACATACAGGTTCAACGCCCGCGAAGTATACATTGTGATGGGGCCGGTGGACAAGGCCGCAGGCGCCGAGGTGTTCATCGACGGAAAGAAGGCGGGCAGGCTCACAATCGACAGCCCGAGGATGTACATCGCCTATCAGGACAAGAAATACTCGCAGAAGGAGATATCCATCGTGTTCGACGGCAAAGTCCGCATCTACGCCTTCACTTTCGGCTAAGATGTGGATTGCCGCATAATTGCGATAAGGCGCTGAAGTACAGTTGCCAGCGACAGGGCGGAAGCCAGAATCAATGAATAGATGAAAAACTCCATCCCGAGCGCAAGGCCAGCCGCGAGTCCCGCAAGAATGATAAGCACCCGCTCCGTCCGTTCGCATACGCCCCCAAGAGCGTTCGCCTGTTCGCGCGTGATGACGCCCTTGTGGTCTGCATAAGCGCGTATGAATGACGGCATGCAGGTTCCAAGGAAAATCGTGAGGGCGAGCCACACCCGGCAATCCACGCCCGAAACAATTGGGAGCGGCACGAACATGAATGAAAGCAGGAAGATTCCTTCCACGAAACGGTCCGCGACGCCGTCGATGAATCCTCCGAACGCGCTCGTTTCGTTCCTTGCCCGCGCCACGGCGCCGTCAATGATGTCGCAAAGCGCGGCTGCTGCGAACAACCCCAGCCCAAGGAGAAGGTTGCCTGTCAATGCGATTGAAGCGCCAGCCCCAACCGCTAAGATGACTGAAAGGAGGGTCCACTTATTCGGGCTAAGCGGAATGATGGCTAGCAGCTTCCCGATTCGGGCCTGGATGCCTTTTGCACCCTCATCCTGCTTGAGCATGAGCGGATTGGTTCGGGAAAATTCAAAAAGGGAAGGGGAAAAATAAAGGGAAAAAAGTGAAAAGAAAAAAATCACTGGACGAGCTCGTACACCACGGTAATCGAGCTGCTCATCGTTGTGTCGGTCGGGAATATCTCGGTCGGAGGCCTTGCGGCATCAGAGGACGAGATTTCCCCGGCCCCTCCGTATGCATACATGGGGTAAGGATAGTAGTAGTCCGGGTTTATCGACACGATTTTGCCAAGCTTCGCACCGAGCCCTTTCGCTATGCTGTCCGCTTTTGTCTTTGCGGCCGCAGCGGCAGATGCCTGGAGTTCGGATTCCACCCGAACGCGGGTCTCTTCCTTTATCCCGAAGTATATGTAGTCGATTTTGGCATATGTGCTCGAACCGAGCGCGGCATCGCTCATCTTGCCGCCGTCATTGGTCTTATCGGTCTTCACGATAAGCACGTGCGATGTCTTGTAGCCGATTATGCTGCAGTTCCTTTCGCACGGGTACGGGTAGGGTTGCGAGGGGGCGATGTCCATATAGGCCGGTTCGGCAACAGCGGAAGCGACATTGGAATCGGAGCCGCCAGAGCCGCTGGTCCCTCCGCAGCGGTATGTTACGCCATTTGGCCCTTGCATTGCTTCCCCGTCAGCGCCGATGCACCTGGAAGCCGAAGCCTCGTATGCGATGTCGCCTTCAGGGACAGCCTTGCCCGAATAACCGTAATACGGATAATAGCAGTCGTTATAGCAGGAATCATTGTATGCCGGATATGTATAATATGAAGAGGTCTCGATGTCGCTCTCCTTCACGCCGGCGCCAAGGAGCGCTGATTTGAGCTTCGCAATCTCAACCGCGTTCTTGGCCTGCGCATCGGATGTGTTCGAACCGATTGTTTCGACGCTCAACCCGATGGTCAGCAGGTCGGGCGGGAGCGTCTTCGTCGCTTCGCCCCTGACCGTGATGGTCGGCGGCTCGCCGGTCGTGTTAGTCTGGTCCGGTACGGGAATTATCGCGTTGCCGGCTTTCGAAATATAGTATGTCAAGCCCGCGGTTATGAGCACGATTAGTACGACGCCCAATACCAGCAGGGTGCTGTTTTCAGCCATAGGATCACCGCATGGATAGCGCTAAGCATATTTAAATCGAAAGGCATTTGTTTCGCCCTGCGCCGAAAGCTCAATCGCCTTCCTTTGAAAGCTCGCCGATGATTGCGGCTATTTCCGTAACCGACTTGTCCACCGGATAGCCGGGCGGGATGCCGATGACCCTCGCCGAATCAATCGAGCCTATCCGGAGAAGGATGCGGAGCGTTATCAGCGCCCCCGAGCCTTCGAGCGCGCGCCCCGGGCTTACGGAACTGATGTCGTCAAGGAGTGTGACCTGGGAAAGCCCCTGGACCGTATCTATCGCGATTATGCGGCGGTCCGCATCGCCAAGCTCGTCGGAAACGTCAAATTTCCGAAAGCCGACCTCAGGATACCAGTTTCTGAGCTGGGAGAGGATGCTATCCTCGGCGGATAGGCCGAAAACGAGAATTTCCATGCTTTTTTGTTGATGGCAAAGGGTTTTATTTGATATTCTGCATACGCATATGACATAGATTTATATAATCAACCTGAGTAATAAGTTTGAAATAATGTTTATTAGTGTAATTAATCCCTCGTTTTGAGACAATGATTACACTATTAGGAGTGAGAAAAATGGAATTCAGCGATATGGGACTCAGCGAGAATACGCTTCTGGCGCTCGCGAAGCTCAATTATGTTGAGCCGACAGAGGTCCAGGAAAAAGCGATACCGCAGATTATTGCGGGGAAAAACCTGATAGTAAGAAGCCACACCGGAACCGGCAAGACCGCCGCATTCGGAATCGGGATAATCGAGAGGATTGCGGCCGGAACATCGAAAAAGGCCCTCATACTTACCCCGACAAGGGAACTGGCGGTGCAGGTTTGCAAGGAGATTAAGGGCATCGGCCAGCTCCACGAGCTGCGGGTAACCGTCGCATACGGCGGAGCCAGCATCAACATCCAGCTGGATGAGCTGCGCGGGGGTATCGACATCCTCGTCGCCACTCCGGGAAGATTAATCGACCTCACCCAGAGGGGAGCGGTGAAAATCGGGGAATTCGATATCGCCATCCTTGATGAGGCCGACCAGATGCTGGACATGGGCTTCATAGACGATGTGACCATGATACTCAACCAGCTTCCGAAGCAGAGGATGACGCTGCTGCTTTCAGCAACGCTCGATGAGAGCATCATGAGCATCGCCCACAAGTACGTGCATGCCCCAATGACCATTGAACTCGGCGAGATAGAAGCCGCAGAGACCATCAAGCAGGAGCATGTCGAGACTACTGACCGGGAGAAATTCCCGAGGCTCCTCGAGGTCCTCCGCTCGCACGCAAACATGAAGATACTCATATTCAGGGAAACCAAGCTCGGCTCTGCAAGGCTGCAGGAGCGCCTCT
>JAGVPF010000166.1 GCA_020052325.1 archaeon | reverse complement strand
GGTCTGGTTCAATGAGCGGTAATTCGGGCTCTTTTTCTGCCGCCAGTTCTGTTTCCAGTGCTGGTTGGGAAGCCGGCTCCTGCATGGGAGTGGCTGTGGCCAAGGCGGCTACGACTTCATCAAAAACGGCTTCACGGGGCCTCAGCACCTGGGGGACCTGGGCGGAAAGGTCGCGCACAAATGCGGGCGGGCGTGTTTCGGCCTCGGTCGGGGCGGCGGAAGCGCTGGCCGCAATAATTGCTTCGGGTATGGGGGTGACGTCTGTGGGCTTTCCGGCTGGAAGCACTTCCGTTTTCGGTGGCTGGGCGGGTATTGGCTGCGGAGCTGCCGCCGATTGCGGTGGCGTCGGCACTACGACCGCCGGCCTGGCAATAGTCCTCATTTCACCAAACGTTTCTTGGGTTGGGATGGACGGCGGCGCGGGCGGGAACCCCACCGCTGTCGGGACAGCAGAGGGTGCCGGTTGCGGGGCAGCCACGGGAACGGGTTCTCCCGGGAGCGCGGGGCTTTTCACTGCCGTGGTTCTCGCCATATCCACCGCATCTTCAGCGGGATTTGCCGGAGGCATTGAAGGTGCAGGGTGTGGGTCGCGGCCCTTCCCCATCTCTACCGCGAGGAGGCCGGAATCGCTTTGGACTGCCGCGAAGGCGCCGGTGGCTCCGAAAACGCCGCGTACGTAGCGCTTCCTTTCTTTTGCGATGTCGTCCACGGTCATGTGCTCGCGCACCTTCTCCAGGAACCTGCCGAACTCGTCGCCGTCCTTGAATATCAATCCCTCTTCAACAATCTGCATCAGGGCTGCGCCATGCACCTCATGCGTTATTGTGCCGCCTTCGTGCAGGAGGAAAAGCGCGAGCTTGGCGGGGTACCGCTCGTTCAGTTGCGTGCACGCCTTCACATATACGAGAAGTTCTGCACGCGGGGTCGCGAAGCCGCCCTGGTCTATAAGCTCTTTGTTGTCCCGCATGTAATCCAGCGCCCTTTTCCCGGCCGGGGAAGTGAGCAGCCTGTTGGAAACGAGGTGCGAGACGCGTTCTACGGCCCAGACATTCCATGATTGCTTTATGAATCCGATGAGCTCGGCTTCATTGTTTATCGCCGGCTTCTCCTCATCAATCCTCCTGATTACATCCTCATAGACCTTGGATGTGAGCACGCCCTGCTCGTGGCGCAGGTATGCGACCATCTTTGCCGGGTAGCCCTCGCCCTTCCCGCTGAAAAATGTGGCGTACCATGAAATTTCGTCGTCAACCGACGCGAAGCCCCTCTGCTCCCTGAGCGTTTCGTCCTGCAGTATCCTCTCTTTCGCATCCTCGGCCAATTCCTTCGGGATTAGGCCTTTGGAGACGCGGTGCTCCATCTGCCTTGTGACGCGGATTTTCCAGCGCGTGTAGGTGAAAAGTTCCATCGCCTTCTCAGGGGTGTCTACCACCATGCCGGTCTTTTGGGTGTGTTCAATCGCAGCCGCCTGCGCGATTGCGCTGTACGTGTCCATGCGGGCCGGGTGCCTGGAGCCGTATTTCGCAATCACATCGCGCAGCACCGAAGGCATCTGCTCCACCATCCGCCAGGAGTCTAGGTCCGCCTTCTTGGCGGCGTACATGTTGGAGTTCCTTGCTTCCAGCTTTGCCCTCTCCTTTCCAACGGACTTGGTCAGGATATCTATGGTCGGGGCAGCTGTGGATTGGTATGCCTCAAACAGCTCAAGAAGGCCCTTCCTGCCAGTGGCTATCCCTTCATGGTTTTTGGGCCCGTCTGCTATGAGCTCCATCGCATCCTCGGCAGAAACTTCCCGGCCCATCGCGATGGCCAGGGATTTTCTCAGGAGGCCCATGAGCATCGGGTAGTGAATGCGGATTGCGTCCGCCTCTTTTGCCTTTATCCCATCGTCGCGTGCCTTCATGAATTCGGCTGCCGCCTGGCTTATGAGCTCCTTTGAACGCGTGAATTCCGGGGTTTCCGCGGGTTCGGCCGGAGGTTCATGCGTTAATCTTAGCTTCAGCGGCTGGGGCGCCGCCTTTGCCGCTTCGGGTGCGGGCTTCGCTTCAGGTTTCGCTTCTTTGGATTCTTGTGGAGGCACCTCCACTTCAATATCAATATCCAACTCCCTGCCTTCCGCCTTTCCCCCAGATCCCTTCTGGGCTTCCGGCCCGCTCTTCCTCCTGTCCTGGCGCAAATCTATTGCTTGCTGTTCCATATCTTCCGGCTTATCTTCTGCAGCAGTTTTCCCAGCCTCCTTTGCGGGGCGGGGGACGAGATGCGAATAAGCGGGATTTTCGTAGAGGGCGCGTGCCTGCTCAAGCCTGTTGAGCTGCAGGAGCTCTGGGGGCATGCCTGGGTCGCCCAAGTCGTTTTTGTACTTAATTTCCCTCATCGCGATTGCCACGGAGCGCAGGCGCTGCGCCTCTGGCGGGATTTCTATATAACCGGTTTCCCCTGCGGGGAGGGGCTTCACCTGGTCCAGCATCTCGGTTTTGCCGAGGATGTTAAAAATGAACACGAACGGGTCCTTCTGGAATTCCATCTCCTCCATGAGCCATTGTAGGGCTTCGGAATGCCGGATGGGTGCGCCGTGGGCTAGGTAGCGCTGCCTGACCGCGTGTATTACGGAATCGCTGAAACCAAGATACCGCTCCTTTGTTGCGACGTTTGTTGCGACGTGAAAGACATGCATGCTCATGTCGCCCCTGAGCGAGCAATCCGCCTGCGCGAGAAGTTCGCGGGCTTCTGCTTCGCTCGTGATTGGTATCATGTGGCGCCTGGAAAGCGCGAGCGCGCGTTCGTGCGTCGCCTTGTCAAATTTTTTGCCAACCGCCTTCAGGGTCTTCTCGGTCGTGCGAGCCACTTTCATGTAGCCGAAAAGCTGCTCGGCATCTTTCTTGGATGTGAGCGCAACGCCGTGCATGTTGGCGAACTCAAGGGCGTCTTGCCTGAAGGATTGTTTGAGGCGCTCGTCTGCGCCCTGTTCATCAATGTAAAGAACGTTGTCGCGCGTGCGAAGGTACTTCTGGTGTGCGGAATCAGCGTGCATATTAATGTTTGTTG
>JAGVPF010000072.1 GCA_020052325.1 archaeon | reverse complement strand
TAGGCATGTGACTGGAGTTCAGACGTGTGCTCTTCCGATCTCCAGCTGCAATCCGTATCTGGGTTTTTCGGCAATGCTCATGGCGGGGCTTGACGGCATAAAGAAGAAAATCGACCCTGGCGATGCGGTCACGGAAAACATCTACCACATGGCCAAGGAACGGAGCGTAAAAATCAAGAAGCTCCCGGGCAGCCTTGCCGAAGCGATGGTCGAGCTTGAAAACGACCACGATTACCTCCTCCAGGGCGGTGTTTTCACCAAGGATGTCATCGAGACGTGGGTGGACTTCAAGCGCCATAAGGAAATCGACCCGCTGCGGCTTCGCCCCCATCCCTACGAGTTCTACCTTTATCACGATGTCTGAGCCGTGGAAACTGCAGCGCGGTTCCTCCTTCTTTATTTCATTTTATTCCATTTTGCATAACTTTTTATTCACTTCCCACCAATACGCATATGATGCAAAAGCAGTTCATCTACCCCTTCAGGAGCCAAAGGCCGCCGAAGTTCGCGATGGTGGTCGTGGACATGCAGGAGGCCTGCCGCGACAAGCTCGGATACGCCGGCGCCAGCGTCGAAGAAGGCATCCAGCGTACGGCGCGTGTCATAAGGGCGGTGAGAGAAACGGGCAGACCCGCCATCCTCGTGACATACGACAGCTCGCCCCAGGTGATTCGGGAGATATCCGATGCGGCGGGTCCGGACTCCCCGCACTTCACAAAAACCCTCCAGAGCGCCTTCACAATCGCGCCTTTCCGCCGCTTCCTTAGTGAAAGCCTTTCGGATTCCCTTATCTTCGCTGGCTGGGTGAAGGGCATATGCGTGCGGGATTCGATGCTTGATGCCATATGGAACGGGTTCCGGGTCATCACAAGCGACGAAATCCTTTTCCACCGCAGCGGTTTTCCCCCCATGGACGCGCTGATGATTCACGAGCGGATAATCCACGGGCCCGTCGTCTCATACTACGATACCTCAGAAGGACTTATCAGGGACATCAGATCCGGGACAGGCGCTGGTGAGAAACCATGACGCCGGATGCACCTGTGCAAGGCGGCTTGGAAGGGCAGAAAAAACGGGTCGCGCTGATGCTCATCGATTTCCAGCAGAGGCACCGGGGGTCGTTCACATACGAGCATGGCCCGCTTTGCGAGGGAATCTCCAGGGCGTCATCGGTCATCTCCAGCGCGCGTTCGTCAGGGATTCCGGTAATTCTTGTCAGCGGAAAGGTCACCCGCGATGTTTTCCCGGAGATATCCGAAGCCGCCGGTACTGATGCGATACGGATTTACAAGAAGACGATGGATGCTTTCAAGGAGCCCGACCTAGAAACCATCCTGGGGGCATATGACGTCGACACCATCGCCATGGGGGGCTGGATAAGGCACCTCTGCGTGATGGCGACAACGGCAGAAGCGTTGAAGCGCGGATTCTCGGTCATGACTTCCGACGAAATCCTTTTTGGCAACCGTGAAACGGCAAATCTTGCCGCAAGAAGGATGTGCCTCGAATATTATCGCAAGAACTGCAGCCTATTTGACTCTTCCGCTGACCTCATTGCGGGGATGGAAAGAAGAATCGGGCTCAGGGCGTTGTGATTGCGTTCACTTCGCCCCAAGCCCTATTGTCCGATATCTGTTTTCACGGGCTCAGGGGGATTTGAACCCCCGACCTGCGGATTTCCATTTTTTAGGAAAAGGTGGGGCCAAAACTGGCCGTTATCGGTTTCCTAAAGGATAAAAGTCCGTCGCTCTACCATTGCAGGATGCGAAACGGCATGCAAATTGCGAAGCAGCATCGCATCTAGCTGAGCTATGAGCCCTTGATTAACTAGATTGAGTAGCCTCGAATTATTTTTAAATGGATTAGAGCAATTCCTTTCTAGGAAGCCGGGTTTGTTTGAACAGCGCACACTCGAACGTCGAAACGTTCGCAATCGCGATGCGTTGCATCGCGGTGCCCCATTGTTCAATGAACAATAGGGAGGTGCAGATTGTTGGAATTTCGAACAGTCACGAAATGTTCAAAGCGCCCAGCTTTCAATTGGAAAGCCGGGTTGGCAGATCGGCTATGCGCCCGCCTGCAGTTCCCACCTTTTAGGAAAAGGTGGACCAAAACGTGGTGAAAAAACTCGCAGTGGATAGCGGATTAGAGGGGTTCAAATCCCCGCCCCGATACCCGGGGTTTGGAGGACATTTCCTCTACCCGGCTTTTTCCAATCATCCGCCAATTCTCATAAAAATCTCGGCAGCCATCGCAATCAGGTATAATGCAATCAGCGTCGCCCCGTCTATCCTGGTTATCGTGCCCTTAAGGGTGAAGACGAAGAACACAACGGTCACAATAAGCAAAGCCGGCGCCGTGACGACCGCGGTTATAACGTCAATCTGGAAAGGCCTCGTTATCGCAAGGATGCCAAGGGTAATCAGCAACGTGAAAATGTTCGAGCCTATCGTTTCCGAGATGGCGAGCTCGTCGTATCCCCTCCGCACAGCCTGCAGCGCTGCGGCGAGGTTGGGGATGCTCGGTCCAAGCGCACCCAGCGTGAGGCCGATTAGCATCTCGGGGATTCCGAAGTTGCCGGCGATAAAAATCAGCGAGCTTGTGAACCACTCGGCTCCCAGGAGAAGCATCGCAATGCCGGCTAGCAATATGACGCGCGTGTCCTGTATCGCTACATCTATCCCGCCGATTTTGCCTGTGAACTGGAGCGTCTTTGTAATCATCTCAGACTCTTTCCTCCTCTCTTTCAGGGCCAGCGCCTTTTCCTGCTCCCATATGTTGATGAGGTAGGGGATGAATAAGAGGAGGAAGACGGCTCCGTCCCTCTGCGTGACCTGGAAGTCCTCCAGGACTATTAACGAAACGACCATTGTGGCTATGAGCATGAAGACGGCATCGCGCGTTATCACGTGGCGGGGAATCCGCAATGGACGTATAACTGCGGAAATGCCGATTATCAGCCCCAGGTTCACAATGATGGAACCTATGATTACGCCTACGCCGACATCGCTGTGCCCCTTAAGCATGGACGAGACGGATACGAGGAGCTCCGGCAGGCTGAGCAGGACCGAAACAAGCACAAGGCCCACGGCAACGTACGTGGTATCCAGGAACCTGGCCAGCGGAACCGCGGCGTCCGTCACCAATTCCGAGCCTTTGAGGATCAGGAAAAGCCCGATTATGGCCAGAGCAATTTCAATTATCATCGTTTTCAATTCTGCAACAAGGTTAAAAATCGTCTCATGGGCGGGAAGTTAGACGTTTGTCAAACTTTTCGGGGGAAGCTTTATATATGAAAAAACCGTGATACTATACGCATCCGGGCATTTCGGGTGTGGAAGCGACCCGTCGCGGGTTGCAACGGAACCGACTGAGGGCATTTACCCCTGAGGGCTAGCCCCGTCTCCGCTTGCTCGATCTGAGGGCGCTTGCCAGCAGGTGTTGACTCGCTGCCGTAAAAGGCTGCAGGTTATGCCTCGCCCGAGCCTATAGGGCTTTCGGAGAGCGTCGGAAACTGACGCGCTCCGGTTTCCTGGATGCGATTATCCTCTTCAGGGCCAGCCATGGCAACTTCCATCCATCGCCTCCTTTTCTGTTTCATCTCTCAAACCTAATAGGTGCGCCCATATGTCCTAGCATTCATTTTTGATTACATCCAGGACTGGAATCGACCTTTGGTCAAATGCACCTGTATCCCTCGCAACCACGCCCATCCCGGCAATCAGCGGAGTCGGTGCAATAGTCCCCTTCCTCAGACTTCATCGACTCGCTTGCCATCTGGCCTATCTTTTTCGTCTGCTCCCCAATGCTTTTCTGCGTCTCCTTTGCGGTGCCCATCATCTGTGTGGCGGCTATCGCCACCACCGCAAGCACAACCACTATCAATATCAGCATCTCCGCGGATAATTGTCCCTTCATCGCTGTCACCTGCCATCGCGCCATTCTCCTCGGTTTCCCCATCCATCCGTTCGGGAAGCCCCATCTTCCTCCTCATCGCACGCAACCTGAGGTACACCGCAAGGCGTTCCTCAGGCTCGAGTTCGACACGGCGCTTTTTGAAAAAAGGGAGGCGGGCAAGCGTGGCGGAAGCCTTGTCAAGGTGTGGGGATAGTTTTGACATCAAAACTACCAAGGCTTCCGTTTCATTCCTGCCCATTCCAATCCCCTGTATTTTCAGGGGATTCACGGGCTATATATTCTTTTTTCTGAAAGCGGTGTGGATACACAGACCTTTAACGACAATTTCTGTGGCTTAGAAGGAATTACGGGGTAACAGCTGGTATTGCTACCCAATACCAATATTTATAACTATAAACAGGCTAATCCAGAATATGGCTAACGCTCAGATTGACGCATCTGTAAAGGCGGCTCTCGAGAGAAAGGATACGAATCGCAGTGCTTTGTTAACCCGGGCCAAGGATAGTTTCGAGCGTTCCGCACTCGCAAGCGGGTCATATTGCGTCGGGAGGTCGGATGATGGCAAGCCGACGGATACCCGCTCGCCTCTTTCGCTTGGCATCACCATCAGCGGCTGGTTCGTGAAGACCGTGTTCAAGCGCGATGATGCCGGGATGCTAAGGGGCCGGGAATGGCGCGATGTGGAAAAAGATGCGAAGGCGGGGGAAGTGCCGGTGCGGATTGTCGTTACGGAAAACCACATCATCACCGCCGTGCGCGAGCTGAAGCATGTGCGGGAAGGCTATGCCGCAGAAACCGAAGCGACCCGGGCGCTTGCCGCCAGAATCATCTCGCTCAACCTGTCCGTGGCGAACATGCCCCACCCTGTTTGCGATGCGGACGTATCCTCGGTAGTCGCGGGGCTGAAGGAACTGCGCCCCATAATCGCCTCAAAGGACAGCCCCCTGAAGCAGATTGTGAGCCTTGGCAGGATGGACGAAGCCAGCCGCAGGTTCGAATCGGTCCTCGCTCCATCGTGCAAAAACCGGGCATTGGAGCTTGGCCGCGCATGCGCTGTCCTAACATCGGTTCCCGAACGCCTCACCGAATGGCGCGACCGAAGGATAGCCGGGGGAATCGCCTACACATCGCTTCGAGAAACCGCGCTGCGGGTCGAACGCGACAGGTGGGTCTTTTCCCAGCTCGCGCGGTTTTCATCCTGCATAAACAGAATCCGTGAATTCGTGGACGAGGATGAAAAGAAGAAGGACGTCCTTGCGCGCGTCGATGGCATGCTCTGCGAACTGCATGCGCTTCACGGGCCCCTGAAGAGGCTTCGGAAAGCGGACAAGTGGTCTCCCGATGAAGAGGCGAAGCTCGGAAACGCGGAAAAAACGCTCGAATCGATGAAATCCGAGGCATCCCAGGCACCCTGGGCTGACGCTGAAAAGAGAAAAGGCCTTCGGAAAACAATCCGCACACTAGAGCAGAGGGCAAAACGGTCCGCTGGGGAAGAACAGGAACTTACCGGCGCAAAAAAAGCCCTTGAAGACATGAAATCGGAGGCGATGCGCCTGCCCTGGTTCGACAAGGAAGCCAAAGGGCAGCTCCGCAGGACAATCCGCCTGCTTGGCGAGAAAAAGGAGAGGGCCGCCTCAAATGCCGGGAAGCTGGAAAGCACGGAGAAGGCATTCTTGGCAAAGAAGACCGAAGCCATGCGCTGCATCTGGGCAAACGCCCAATTTTTCGAGCGCTTCGAGGGTGGAAAGAAACCCGTCCATCTCTCGGGTGACTATGGCGCCCTGCATCACAACATAAAGCAGGAACGCATCGACGAATCCCGGGCCAAGCTGGAGTATATGGTGCTTTTCCTGAATTCCAACAAGCCCCGATTTATTCTAGACGAACTATCAGAATCCCCCGACAGCTACCTCGCCCCAGTGCTGGCGGAGATGAGGCCCGCAATCTTGGCCTTCGAAGCCAAAGACTTAAAAGCGGCGCAGAAGCATTTCGCCCAGGCCGCGCTCGAGATGCGCAAAATCGTATTTCCTGAACCCCGGTGATACCCTGAAATCAAAAACAACCTATTTGTCGTTCAAAACTGAAAAGAAGATACAGATAGTCCGGATAACCGACAAAATCGAACAGTCGGTCAAGGAAAGCGGCGTGAAGGAAGGGCTCGTGCTCATCAATCCCATGCATATAACTGCGGCGGTGGTTGTAAACGACAACGAATCTGGCCTCCACAACGACTATATCCACCTGCTTGAGAAAATCGTCCCGTATAACGCCGATTACCGGCACAATGACACGGGCGAAAATAATGCCGCGGCGCACATATGGCGCCAGTTCATGGGGCACCAGGCCGTAATGGCGATTACCAACGGCAAGCTTGACATGGGCACCTGGGAGCAGATTTTCTATTTCGAATTCGACGGAAGGCGCAACAAGCGGGTGCTTATCAAGATAATCGGGGAATAGGGCCACCTGGCGAAGAACCTGCTTTCAATACGGTTCATCGCTGAATTCTTCAAGCGAAAGCTGCCCTTTGGGTTGCGGCGTTTCTCCGGCATCCGGACTCCCCCCAGGAACGCTCCAGCCCCTGTCCCTCAGCCATCTCCTCTTCTCCTTATGGTCCGGGATGATTTTTTCAACGAGTGCCCAGAACCTCGGGCCGTGGCTCCTGTACCTGGTATGCGCCAATTCATGGATGACGACGTACTCAAGTATGTCCGGGGGCATGAAAAGCAGCCGGAAATTCAGGCTGATGGAGCCGTCTGCCGCACAGCTCCCCCATCTGCTCGTGTTGTCCCTGATAGTGACCTTCGGTATTTTCGCCCCAAAATGCGAATCATTAAGGGCC
>JAGVPF010000143.1 GCA_020052325.1 archaeon | reverse complement strand
CTTCTGTCGGTCCATACCACGGGAATTTCCGTGACTTTCAGCCCGGCCTTCTGCGCGCGTATAAGCAGTTCGCTGTCCCAGAACCAGTGCCCGTCGCGCACTTTGCCAAGGAGGGGCAGAACCGAGGATTTCCGAAATGCCTTGAACCCGCACTGGTGGTCCTTGATTTTCGTGCGGAAGAGGAGCCTAAGGAGAAGGTTGTAGCCTTTGCTGGCAAAATCCCGGAGGAACCTGCGGCCGATGACTTTCGAGCCAGCAAGCAGCCTGGAGCCTGTGGATATGTCCGCGCCGGATTCGATTTCCTTGATTATTGATGGCAGGTGCGAGAGGTCGGTGGCCAAATCGGCGTCCATGTACACGACGATTGGGCCTTTTGCGGCGGAGAGCGCTTTCGAAAGCGAGAATCCGCGGCCGATGCGCTTTTTCGTGCTCATGATGCGGATTCGCGCGTCCTTTTCCGCAAGCCTCCCTGCGATTTCCCGCGTCCCGTCCGTGCTGCCGTCCTCGGTTATCACAACCTCGTATTCCACTCCTGCGAGGCGGGCTGCCGCCATCGCCTTCGTGAGCGCGTTGATGCTGCCTTCAAGCATGCGCGCCTCGTTATGGACCGGAATAATGATGGAAAGCATATCATGCCACCCTGTAGATGAGCACCATCGCGCCGTTGCTTTGCGTGCTTGCGGATATGAGCCGAAGGCCGCATTCATCAAGCACGGTTTCATTTTCGAACCGCCCGCGCTCGGGCTTGGCCGTGAAATCGAAGTTCACAAGGAAGAGCAGGACCTGAGCCCCCGATGATTTGATTTCCCCGGTTGCTTCCCTGCATGCATCCGCATCCGGCTCATAGATGGCAAGCGGAAGGCGTGACATCGGGACGTTGCTCGCGCCTTTCGATAATTGGGGCGGGAGATTGAACTCGTCTACGAAGGTGACGTTCCGGCCGTTAAGCATTGAATAGGACTGGAGCCAGAAGAACGGGAAGAGGGGCAGCACGTCCGGGTTCCCGGAATGGTTCGTCATCACGACCTCCATGGTCTTGATTCTTGACGCGTTCTGTTTATCAAGCAGCGAGAGAATTCCGTCGCAGTTGGGCTTCATGGACTGCCCGGCGATGAGGAAGGTCGCAAGGAGGCTGAGGCTGATTATCGAGGCGATTAGTATCAGGGCAAGCGTCGCGCGGGGCATTGTGAACCCCCGCATTCCCGCCAGCACCGCGATTCCGAGAGCGGACACCTGGAGGACGCTTTCGTTGCATGGTGTCGAGAAGATGAGGAGGAAGCCCCTTGCCGCTTCCAGCGGGGCGATGTCCTTAATCAACAGATAACCCAGGAGGGAAAGCGGATAGAACAGCGCGAGCGCAGCGGAGCTTATGGACAGTGCATTGAGCCGCCCCCGGTTTGATATGAAGAATACCAGGAATGCAAGGGACAGCAGTATAGTTATCCCGGCCGCGTTCTGCAGTGTCATGACACCGCATCCGGACATCGCAGGCGCAAGCGATGTGGATGATATGAGGCCGGAATAGAACGGGTAGGAGAGGGCGAGCGCCGCAATGAGCAGGGCGAGCGCCGGATAATCTCGGCTTTGGAAGGAATCCGCACCCTTGAGGAATATTATTGCCGCGCCCGTGATTGGCTGGGCGAGCATCGCCGCGAACGCGAGCGCGCCCTGGAGGTAGCGGTTCCTGCTGAGGAACATCGCAAGCCCGATGAGGATTGCGAGCTGCTGCCTTTTGCGGAAACCCAGGGGGAAGAGGTTGCCGAAGGAGATGTTCACCAGGAAAAGGACCACGAATGCCGTGCGCACCCGCCAATCGCTGGTTTTCAAAACTCCGCGCCAAAGCAGCGCCGCGATGCCGAGCTCGATTCCCCAATAGAGGAAAGTCGCGCTGAGGGAGGCGTCATTGATGACGAGATCGAGCATGCTCCCCATGAAGGCGAAGAGAAGCGGGAAATTGCCGAAAAGGGAGTAGGGGCTGGAGTATAGCGGAATGCTGGCAAACGGCCCGTATTCGGAAAACAGCTTCACGCTCAGCATCGTGTCATAGCTGTCGGCCTGGAAGTTTTCCGCCAAAGAAGGAAGCTCGGGGATTTTCAGGAGCATCAGCCCCGCGGTAGAAAGGATGATGATGAGGAACAGCGCCCACAGGCCATCGTATGAGGAGTCAATGAGCCGCGTCTTGATGTCCATGCAACCACAATAGGAATGGCCGCTTCCCGGCCATCGCATCCTTAACTCCCCAGCAATAAATTTAAACTGCGCTTCCAAGGGGCTTTTTCGACGGTACGAAGCGGGATCTGACCACGTTCACGACGGCTTTAGCCCCGTTGGCGAGCTCGATTGCGTCCTCGACGCTCCGCACGCCCATGAGCCTCCGAAGCATGTATCCCGGCCGCAGGAAGAACCGCCTGTATGCGGCGGAATAGAAACCCTGCAAATCCCTATTCGAAATCGTCGGGAGCCGCATCACCTGCTTCGACAAATCATAGTCGTCCCAGTTCTCGCTGAGGAGGAAACCGTTCCCCTTAGCCCAGTCGAACATCTTCGTCCCGGGAAAGGGCACGGTAATGTTGAACATCGCGAGGTCCGGGTCAAGTTCAAGCGCGAAGCGGATTGTCCGCTCGATGGTTTCCGGGGTCTCGCCCGGGTT
>JAGVPF010000054.1 GCA_020052325.1 archaeon | reverse complement strand
CCGGCCAGGAGGAGTATCTGCCGTTCGGGATGGACGTTGGGGTTCTTCGGGTGCGGCTTCAACAGCTCGATCGGCACCATCTTCCGGTGCGCGCACCTCACCTGAATAGGCAGCTCGTTAGAGTTCATTTGACTCCTTCCTTTCCTCGCGTTTCCGTTCCTCCGCGATGATCCGCCAGATAGCCTCCGAGGTCTCCGGTGCCAGTTGTTCCTGCTTCAGCTCATGCCGCTCGGTTGCCTCACCTGTGAGCAGGAGGTATGTTTTTGCCAACTTTTCATAGTCCGCCGGCGAGAGCTTGGCGATTTCGGGGTCTTTTGCCCATTCCTCCGGCGGCGTGCTCTCCATCTTTCGGAGGATATACCGCCACTTCAGCGATATGGCCCCCATGCCGCCAACGGCTATCCGGGCGATCCTCGCCCGCTCGGTGGCGGCTTCAGCGGCTGCTTTCTGTACCGTCTTTGCATCCAGATCGCGGCGGTACTCTGCCCGGAGTTGCGGCCAGCCCTCTTTTCTCGAGCGGGCCATGATAGTTGTCTTGCCACAAGGGACTTTCTCGGCGATCTCGCGGAGAGACTCGTTCCCGATAATGTACCGCGTGCGTATCTCGTTCCAGTCGTGCCGGATGGCGCTGGTACGCTTCGGCGACTTTTGGGCCTGCCCGGTCACGGCTGTCCCCCCTGCCGTGCTGGAGGCCGGTATTTGCCCCTCCTGGGGCTTTCTCTCCCCTCCCGGGGTCGGACCCTTCTCCTGCTTCGGACTGCGCGTGGTGGAGGCCGTAGGCGAGCCGGTCGTCGGTTCGGGGGCGCCAGTTGCTCGTGAGCCCGATTCCTTGCCGGATGCCTGCCCTTCAATGCCGTTGCCTCCGGTTGACTGGGTAGCAGACTTGGAAGCCGTTCCAGTAGATCCCTTATGTTGTTGTTCGTTCGTCATTATTCCAGTGCCTCCTTGTAGATCCAGACTATCGGGAATACCGTCCCCACGGTACCCAGCAGCCCGGCGCATTGTTCGATTGTTGTGCCCGTTGTTGACACATCGTCTATGAGCAGAAACCTGTCCCCCGCTCCGGAGGGAGGTATGGTAAGGGCGGGCGGATATGCCCTATCCCCGGGGTGCTTTCGCTCCTTCGTCGTTTTACGTGCCCCTGGCGTGAACACCGGGAGGTGGGGTATACCCAGCCCCTCCGCCGTCTTCTCTGCGATAAGCGTGGCGAAATGCTCACCCCCCCGCCCTATTGAGGTACCCATGGGCGGGTTGGTGACCGTCCACCCGCTCAGGTTCTTCAGCATGGCCGCGATCATGGCCGCCATCTCCCCGGCGATGGACCCTGCGGCGTCTTGGTCGCCTTTCTCCTTGAACTCCCGTATGCGTGCCAGATCGGCCTCTTTCGTCGAGACGCGCCATTTTCGTATCGACGCGAATATGCAGGACCGCTCCTTGTTCAATGTCGGGCGATAGATCAGTCCCCCTGCGTAGTCTGCAATTGCGGGACTGGCAGGCTTATCCAGCCCATCCGCCCCATCACCGAAATACCCCGTCAGGAACCGCTCCGTGTCGAAGTCCGGGATGTCGAAATCGCTCACCAGGTTCTTCGGGTCGATCTTGAAGTCATGGGCGAAGGAATATAGCCCTTCCTCCTGTACCCGGCCGTATTGCGAGATGGCATGGAGAATCAGGCGCCCGGCCTGTTCCCTGTCCCGGCATTGCGTGAAACACACCGGCAGCCTGCCGCCGGGCAGGCTATACCCCTCCCGGCGCACCATCTCCCTGACTGTCCGCAGCCTCTGGTGGCCGTCGAGTACCCCGAAGGGCCTCCCGCCGATAACCGCCACCTCGATCGGGAAGGAGAAGCCGTGCTCGAGGATGGACCTCTTGAGTTCCCCGTACCCCTCGACGGAGAGCTCTTTCAGTTGCCCCTGGAGCTCCTTGATCTCCGTGAGCGGCATCAGGCCAGCACCCTCGCAGGTGATGCGGATGATCTTGTCGATGCTATTGCTCATGCGGATACCACGTTGTTTCCTTCTCTCTCCTCACGAACAATCTCCACTTTTCACTGACCGTGATCGGCTGCTTTCAGTAGTGCTTGACCGCACGCCCCGCTCGTATCGGGGTTCCGGACTATCTTTCCCGCGTCTCATTTCGACTAATCCCAGGAATACAGCTCTATTTTTGGGATCGCGTAAGGAAGCTGTGTCACTTCGCTTAAGCCCGTAAATGACGGTGATGCGGCAAGCCCTATCCACGATCAGAACGAGCCCGTCATGCCCTCTTTCACGCATTCTCATGCCCGGACACCTCTATCTGTCCCTCTCTCCAAGCTGTGTTTTACTACGCACTATCTTCAACCTTGCCCTCAGCCATGCTTAATTCAACTACCCTTCTAAACGTGGGGGGACGAAATAAACGAATTAAACGAACATATCCACGATCCTTCCCGAATTATTTCGTTTCTTTCGTTTATTTCGTACCCTCGCTGGTTTTAAAACGCGCCCCGTTCGCTGGGAACCATCGCTCTATTGGGCGCCCCGGAGCTCCGCCTTCTTTCTCGCACCGGGCCAGCCCATGCTCGATGAGCCGTTCCAGCGCCCGTGTGATCTCCCTTGCCTCCCTGTTCCTCCCAAAGCAATTGCTTATCTCGGTACGGGTCATGCCGCCTTCCATTCCTCTCAATATGCGGAGGATCTCGTCCGCCAGGGGATCGCCCAGAGCATCACCGAAGATGAAACGCGCCGAGTCCTCGCAGTATTTCCAGACGGCAAGCGCTGCTTCCAAGTGCTCACACCGTACTGTCTGCGATAAATCCAGGAGCGCGTAAACGCAGGCAAGCCGCATCACCTGAGCCTCGGCCCTGGCCAGGATTGCCCCAAGGAGCCCCGGCTGCCCCTCTGCCAATACCGGATAGACTCCATACCACAAGGAGCGGGCCGTCTCATCGCGCGTCATCTCACTCGTAGCGCAGGCGAATTCCTTGGCGGCCGATAAACGCTGCACCAGCGGCCCGAAGTCCACTTCATGGATGCGGCCTCCTTCCGGAAGGAGCTTCGATCTTCTTACGCACGCCCAGATGAACCTGTTGCCGAAACCATTTGCCACTTCCGTCCTATCGAAGTAACGAAGACATTCGTCCTTCGTGATGTGTCCTATGATAGATACATGGGCGCCGGTGGACTTCGCCGGCTGGTTCTTGGTCAGCACGCGCAGATTGCCTGTGTCCCAGGCGTTACGCACTATTGCTGAAAGAGTGTTCCCATCTCGGCCCATTACACGCAAAGTCATCGCAAATTCGGTTTCGGCAACCAGAAGTCGTTTATCCTCAACACCTTGATCCTCAATCACGGTCTGGTAATCCACGATACGCTTCTTGTCCCGTATCGGCTCGAGCCGTTCAATTTGGTCTCTCACACCCCAGATCAATCCCTCGCCGCTGGATAACCCGTGCTGCACTCGATCCCTAGCCCATTCTTCATCCACCACCTGGAATGGACGCAGAGTCTGCGCCCACGACGTTCCCTTGCGGGATTTTGATGTCGTTCCCACCAGCACACAGAAGAGATTTGTATAGTGCTTTGCCCCGTCCGCTATAAAGTGGGCAGCCCGCTCCACCACGTTGCCCAACGCCACGAGAAACGAAAGAAGCAGCGCCACAGGATCGGCTTCCGTGTGAGGCTCGATAGCGCGTACGAAATCACCGGCCAGCCCGTGAAATGCGGCATCAGCGGGCGGATCAGGCCATGACGACTTAGCGCTTCCAGTTCGCTCTATGGCTATTGGCGCGCTCACTTGGGACGAGGTGGGCCCCCAATTCGGCGCTGCGTCGATCAGGTGCTTCAGTTCTTCAATGGTGTGCCCCGTGGCGAGCCAATCGCTGACGTCGCCTTTCTCGGGCAAGCCCGGTAGATCAATCAGCTTGATCGACTTCGCCGCGCCATGGAGCATATGCGCGACACTCTGGACATGTCCTCTCCCTGGCTCGTCATTGTCGGAGAGGATCGCCACTGCCCGGCCTCGCGACGGCTCGCTGTACTCCCTGCGCCATTTGCCGGCGCCACCGGGATTCGTCGTCGCAATCAGTCCTGCGGCAGCGAGACGGTCGCAATCTTTCTCGCCTTCCACGATGTAAACAGTCTCGTCCGGGGGGGCGGTAAACAGCTCTGGTAGACGATAGGGCACCCGACGAACGCTTTTTAGGTCCCAGATCCAGCCGTCTTTCCCGTCGGGACGACGCTGCCGGAACCTCTTTCCTCGAAATCGGATGACTTGAAAGAGCAAGGTGCCATTCTCATCGCAATAATCGTATATGGCCTCCGGGTCATTGCCGGCTGCCTTGGTTTGCACTCCGAGCTTCTCTGCAAGTTGCACGAGGCTGCCTTTTGCGCCACAGGCATGACAATAAAATCCGCGTTCTGAAACAAATAGGTTGGGTTGGTGTGGTGGCTTACCTTTCCCATCAGGATGGAAAGGACACCAACAAACATATTCCCCACGTGCATCGGGGCCGCGGGCGATCCGAAGACTAGCGAGGATCTTTTTTAGAAGGGTTTTCTCATGTGATATATCTGGTGTTGTCATGCTCACTCTCACTTTCACTCTCTACGGCCGGGCCGCCCCCCTGAGGGGTGAGCGCTCGCCCGGTGCATCGGTGAATGCGCGGCCCGGCTGATTCATATTTCAAGGAATTATGAATAATATCTGTATCGCATTGCATATATGGAAATCACTCTTCGTAAACTAATGGTGATTATTCACAAGAAGGGCATCTGATTTTAGGGAGATAGGCCGGATTGCAAGACACAATGTGTTGATTACGTGATAGTTGGAAAATGGGAGAAGTAATAATAATTTCTGTGGAGATATCGGTGAATATTCACCGAGCGGCAAATTGGAGGGAACGTGAGCGGCTTTAGTGCGGAAGATAATCTTGTACGGAAGAATCAGGTCATTTTTTCTATGTCATTATTTTTCTACATAAATATCAAATCTTGTTCTGTATCCTTTCTTTTTAATATGCGTTGCAGAATATGGACAAAAAGGATCGTCCGCCAATCCAAAAATGGCTTTTAGTCTTTGCCGCAATTCTTTTATAGAAGCCTTCAGGCGCCCAAATATTTTAGGGTCAAAATAATCATGGCCAGCAACTAGTTCTCCTTGATGTTCCGCAATAATTCTCAGGATACCCCATCGTGTATCAGGGGAATCCGCTTTACGTCTGTCCGCAAATCCCAATTCTGCATATGAGTACCTTCTAATGAGATCTTTCACTTTTATTCTGACTGCATATGGTGATGTAAAGATTATGCTGATACCTTCCCACTTGGTACCATGAGGGGTAGGGAATCTATAAGGGCAATACTTGGCCTTAGTTGTTTCAGGTGCGCTGGAATCTACTGGCTGTTCCATCATGGCGGCTAATTTTGTCAGTTCTTTGACCAAGGGAGACGCGTTCTGGGCTATAGTGCTCTTCAGGCTGGGGAGTTGCTCTGCCAATGGAAGATCACGAAGATCTACAAATACCGGGACTTTCGGTAACTCCATCTTTCTATCAGCAAAAGATTTTTCTAGCTCCTTGGCGGTGCGCCATGTTGGAGGAAACGAAAAATAATACCATCTCCCTGGCCCTTTTTTAGGATCTGGTTTAAACATAAATCCTTTAAATATCATCACTCCGAGTATGCTCCAAGCATAAAGAAGCTTATCGAATACGATTAGCGGTGTCTTAAGAAAATAGTCAACTACCCATTTGGGGTATTCTGTAATTTCTTTTGTACTGTTAACGATCGGGAAAAGCATGGAATGCTGCCCCTTAAGGTATCGGTCATAATCGATGCACATAGCAAATGCCTGAATCGCATAAGCAAGCGATTCATCAGTTGCCAAACCATGAAAGGTCTTGATTATACTCAGCATTGTTGCTAATTGCCCTTCGCCTTCTTTTGTCACCTGATAATTGACTAAACAAAATGGGCCCATATAACAATGCCTATTTTTGGGCTTCATAAAATCACTACTGCCCCAGAAAGCACGCCGTTCAATATTGGGCAAGAGCATAGCCTTGATTATATCTCCGGCTCTTGGCTCAGATTTCATATCAATCTCAAGCCAAGCTTGATAAGAAACTCTTTCTCGAAGCCAGGAATTATAATAAGTAGTGAATTTATTAACGGCATCTTCTTCGGTATAAGGCGGCTTACCGTTATCTGAAGTATTGGATACTGGCATGGCGGGATATCCTCAGACATCATGATTTAGAAGTTGTAGTGATCGTCGGGGAGCTTCCCGATGTTCGCCTCTTTCAGCGGATCCTCGACTGCATTTCGAAGCCACGAGAGGTTGGAACCTACCGAGGATGTCCCCTCAACGTTCATGGTTCCTTTCCGATTTGAGAACGACGTGGGTGGGAGGAGATTACGTGCCTTCACGGGATTAACCAATTGGGTTGCATGTTTAAACATCTATCCATGCCTCCACCCCGGCACCTATCTATTAGACCATTGTCCTTCATGGCCTCGTCTATAATGCGGTATGCATCCTTTGCACCTATTCTATGCTTTTTAAGAAGTTCTTGCGCTAACACATGGACAGCACCGAACCACAATTGCATCAAGCCCTTTGCTCGTATACGAAGCCATTCCACGTAAGCACTCGTTTGTTCCGCACTGCCGCACCATGAGAGCAACATCTCCACACAGTAGTGTATATCGGAATCCGACCCGAGCCAGTTATATCTCCTGCAGAAAAGCTTCTCCGCTTCTAAACCTGCCAAGCTAATAATAGCTAAATGATCTCGCCGATTTCTCGCTCGCGTTGAATCATCGTATTGATCTTCTTCCCAATCTACTCTGCATTTATGGGAAATCAACCGTCCCACACTGTCTCCTGTTGGCTCAAGGGAAACATATTTAAAGGCGCGATGCAGAAGCCGGGAGGCGACCGCATGGCCAGCTTCGTGATAGGCAGTACACTCTAGTCGTTTCATTGTATGAGGAATAGATGTCAGCGGTCGGTCCAGCCATTCCGACCGCCGGCAGGGAGAGCCGATGCAGGCCGTTCCATGAGCAGATAGAGCACGCGCTAGAGGCGGGTCTGACCGCCCAGAGGATCTACCTGGATCTTGTGCTGGAGCGCGGCTTCGTTTGAACTCACGTCACCAGCGTTCAGTATCGTCTCCGATGGCTTATTTTGCTCAGTTCTTCACGTTACAGT
>JAGVPF010000158.1 GCA_020052325.1 archaeon | reverse complement strand
ATCTCAGGTTTCGCCTTGGACACGCTTATTCCGCTGCCGATTAATTCGGGCGGTTCGACTGCGATATAAGTCGGGCTGAAGGATGCTATCACGGCGGCTTCCTTTGTAGTGGCCGCGCACACGAGGCTCTCGAGCCCCTGCTCATGCAGCCGGTCCACAGTCGCCTTGATTACGGCGGCATTTGCCACTCTCTTTTCCGAGTGATTGACCAAAGAGCCCTTCACCTTGGCTGCCTTGAGCATCTCGGCGCTTATCGAACCGGTGTGCGCGCCTGCGGGCTCGGAATCCGCATGCTGGGCAAAAACACCGGAGAACCTTTCGGCCGATTCATGGAGGAAGACCGTCGGCGGGCACACCACTATGCGCACGCCTGTCTCGTCCACGACCTCCTTTGCGATGTCGGTGAAAAGGAGCGCCTTCTGGATGCTTTCGGGGTATGTCTTGAGGTTGAGGACTATCATAAACAGCTATTCAACAAGAACAGTTTAATTGGTTGACACTACTAAAAAAGAAAAATCGCCGCGATCAAAATCGGCGAGCCGATTTTGGGCGCCGAAATTTTAAAAAAAAATTTCGCCGTGTTCAAGAACGATGATTCGTTCTTGGACGTCGATTTTTCTAAAAGAAAAATCGCCGACGCCAGGATTTGAACCTGGAATCCCAGGGGGATCGGCTTTCTCAATAAACCGGTTCGAGATTCGTCAATCCACACGGATTTCCGACGCACTACCGGGTTATGCGACGTCGGCTTTCAATTTATTTAGCTTCTTTTTGTGATTAAATCCAACCCTTTTTAAAAAAGCCACCTTATTCCGGAGACCGGTTATCACCAGGTGGTAGTTGATATTCCAGTTCGGATTTTTTCTCGTATACTCATATCTCCTGCTCTCTATTCCAATCCCTTTTAGCATCCCTTCAACCTGCGTCAATCCATCTCTATTTACGCATTGTACGCAAATTCGCTTCTGCCCTACATATGCTTCGGCGTCAAAGAATGCCCTAAGCCATTCTCGAGAATTCCGTTCGTCTTTGAGAACCCACTCCGGTATCGCCCATTCGGTACTGGAATATTTTCCATCCCTAAGAAGGTCTTTAGCGGCGATAATGGAGGTAATCGCCACGCGGTAGTGATTTTTCATCATTTTCACATGCGGCCTCTTTCCGTACACTGCATGGAATGCATCGGAAAATGACGTTAGCATCGAACTGTCATCCGGATAGAACCGGATTTCACAATTCATTTTTCCATTGCCCCGCTCCCTTCTCCACGAAACGCTGCCATCCCCGCAGAGATACGCATGAATCCGGGCCTTAAGATGGGCGGTGCTACTCTCATGGATCGCCAAGTACCGCATCTCCGATTCATGTATCCGCCTCCACCTTGTCTTCACTTTCTCGCGATTAAGCTCGCTCAAATCCATGAGGAGTACGCATCGCCATTGAATATATTGAGAAAGACGGTTCATATCCGCGGAAATACTATTCTGAGAACTCCTCGGCCTCGTAGGCGAAGAACTCCATGCCTTTCGTGTCCCGCCACTCATCCGCCCGAAGGCCTGCCTTCATGCAGAGGTGCGCAAGGAACTCCTCCTTCCCCTTCAAATCCTCCCAGACTACGGGGAGGAACGTCGCCCTCGCATATCCTTTCTGGATAATCAGCCCGTGCTTTTGCGGAACGAGCTTTTTCAGCAGGTCCGCCGCATCCTTGACGGGGAACGGCTTGGGCGCGCTCAGGACGGAAATGGATATCTTCACTTTTGGAAGCTCGTCCGGGCGCAGAGGATAGAAGCGCGGGTCCTCGAACGCCGAGCATAATGCGTTCTCAATCACGTCGAAAACAAGCGGCCTGTGCGCTTCCAGCGTCCCGATGCATCCGCGGAGCTCTTTGCCGATGTGCAGCGTAACGAAGCAGGCGCCGTTCTCGGTCATGCTTTTTGAAGGTACGGATTTCGGCGGAAGCTCCATTCTTTTCCCGGATTTAAAATAGGTCCCGATGGACTCCCTCGCCAGTTTCAGGAGGAACTCCTTCTCGTTCTTCTTAAGTGCCATGCTCACTTACCTCGTTTTCTATTGTACCCGGTTATCCAGGATTCCTTGAGCATCCCAAAGGTCATCGTCGATAGAAGGAAACCGAGCGCCGGAATGGCTGCGTTGAAAAATGGCTGGGGCGCGCCTATGCTAAGGAGTATCAGCACTGAAAGCGCATATGTGAAAGTCGATATGACCGCCTTCCTCGCAAGGCTTGTTTCCCATGCCTTGTCCCCCTCGACGCGGGAATTCCGATCCTTCAAAGCCTTTATTTCGCGGCTAGTCTCTTCGTCCATCTACTTCTCCTCGTAGAACGCGTAGCAGCCGTACCCCACGACGTTCGATTTCGGGCCGGCAGTATCGCCGGAATTGCGGTAATCGAGCATGGCGCCTTTCCATTTTTTCTTTTTCGCGATGTGCATGAGCGTGAGTATCGCGGTCTTGCCGCAGGCATCGCCATCGCGCTCGAAACGGGCGATATCGAGTGCCGGGACAGCCTCGTTCGCCACCTGGTCGATTCTTTTTGCCGCCTCGTATCCCTTATAATGGCTCAAGTCCGAGCTGGCAATCAAGACCGTCTTCCTGTCCAGCTCCTTCATCACGCGCTCAGCGAGGACCTGCGGGTTTACTTCCCCGCAAAGGAGGGGCCATACCTCCATCCCGTCCCCGAACAGCACCTGCAGGAACGGCAATTGCACTTCCAGGCAGTGCTCGGGCCCATGCGCGGGCGGGAAGATGCTGATTGGCCAGCCGCTTGCGCTTTTCGCCTTCACCCTCCCAAGAGGCGTTTCCCAGAGCCCGTATCCGGATTCGCACGCCCCCGGGAACGCCCCATAATGCGACGGCCCGATTATAATCGCCTTGTCAATTTTCTCCTTCGAAAGCGCCTTGTAGCCGAATGCGGCCGTCTGTCCGGAATATATGTATCCCGCATGCGGGACCACGAGCCCGCGCAGGTGTCCCGGCGAATCGGCATCCTTGGCCTTGGAGAGGTAAAGCTCGATCATGTTCCTAAGCTCTTCGGGGTCTTCAGGGTAGAACGCTCCGGCCACAGCCGGATTCCTGACTTTTTGTTCCGTCATTTCCAAACGCCCTTGACTACGGCCTTGCAGAACCTGCACCTGCCGTTTTTGATTCCATCCTGCGCAATATCATAGCCCCTGCGCTCGATTAGCGCCTTTCCGCATGATGGGCAGCCCGTCGTCTCGTATTCCGAATAGGCGAGCGGAACGTTGCCGCAATAGACGTGTTTCAGCCCCGCCAGAATGCCCAGCTCGCGGGCCTTTATGAGTATCTCCGGCGGCGTCGGCTCCTTGTCCCGCAGTTTGTAATCCGGATGGAAAGCCGTGACGTGCCATGGCATCTCATTGTCCACGGAAGCGAGGAAATCAGCCTCAGCCTTAAGCTCCCCCTCATCGTCATTCCAGTCCGGTATTATCAGTGTCGTGATTTCCACATGGATGCCTAGCCT
>JAGVPF010000081.1 GCA_020052325.1 archaeon | reverse complement strand
GGCCGGGAAGGCCGGGATGGCACATCGAATGCAGCGCAATGTCCCGGAAATACGCGAAGCGGACGCTCGACATGCACGGTGGCGCGCGGGACCTCATATTCCCGCATCACGAGAACGAGATAGCTCAAAGCGAGGCCGCAAGCGGGGAGCGCTTCTGCAACTACTGGGTGCATGCCGGCTTCCTCACGGTGGAGGGGGAGAAGATGAGCAAATCGCTCGGCAATTTCATCACCCTTGCCCAGGCCCTCCAGCGGAGCAGCCCGAACGCCCTCCGCCTCTTCTACCTGCAGTCGCATTACCGAAGCCCCCTGGATTATGACCAGGACGCCCTGGATTCGATGGAAGAGGGCGTCGAGCGCATTTTCAATTCACTGGGTCTTATCCGCGAAGCCGAAATCGGAAAAAGCGGCGCGGGGGGCATAGCCGATGCCGATTTCCGCAAGAAGAGCGATGACCTGGTGTCCTCGTTCTATATTCATCTCGAAAACGACTTCAACACGCCCGAAGCGATTGCCTCGCTCTACTCCCTTCTGCGCCTTGCCAACTTCCATGTTGGGGCAGGGAAACCAGACCACGCGCAGCTTGCCCGCATCCGTTCCTCGATAGAGGACATGCTCTGGATACTTGGCCTTGTGGAGGCGAAGGCCGGGCTTGATTCGAAATCCGCTGCGATATCCGCGCTTCTTGCGGAGCTTGGCGGCCCTGCTGAGTCATCAGCCGAAGATGCGCTGATGCGCCTGATTTCCATGCGGGACGAGGCCCGCGCCGCGAAGGATTACAAGAAATCGGACGTCATCCGCGGCCGGCTCAAGGAAATCGGCATAGTCATCGAGGATAAGGCGGGTGCCGGCGGAACACGCTGGAAGCTTGCGTGAACCTCCCGGCTATCGAATCTTTCAATTCTTCAATATTCCGTCTTGTAACCCGAGCTGTCCACGCCCTTCCCAGTCCAGGCCGCGAGGTTGCTCTTGCCCCAGAGGCCGATTGTGCCCAGGAATCCTTCCTTCCTGAACCGGCGGTCGGACAGGGACACCTCAAGCCTGCTGTCATAAACGACATGGCGCGAAGGCGGAAGCCTCCGTGTCAGGTCGGTATCCTCGCAGATTACCGAGCGGAAACCGCCGACCGAGAGGAAGACGTCCTTTCGGTAGGCGCTGTTGTTCGAGGCGAGCCAGTATCTCCCCGTAAGCATATGGGTGAGTTTGGCCGTATAGAATACGGTCCTCGAGAATGCATCGTATATGAATTTTCTGGCTCCGGAATCCGAGCTGTACAAATCGAGGCCGCCAACAGCCACCACATCCTTTGAAGTGAAATGCTTCCGAATGCGCGCCAGGAAATCCCTGGATGGGACACAGTCCGCATCCACGAAAACGATAATCTCGTTTCTTGCGGCCTCAGCCCCGGCTGTCCGCGCGAGCCCGTTGCCCCTTTTCGGCTCAAGAACCACGCGGGCACCGGAGCTTTTTGCTATTTCCGCGGTGCGGTCGCTGCTGTAGCTGTCGACAACGACCATCTCATCCCCCCGCTCGAGCTGGGGGTGCAGGCGCTCAAGCAGCGTGCCGATGTTGCCTTCTTCGTTGTATGTGGGAATTATTACGCTCAACATTGGGCTTCCTCCCTCATCAACATCCGGAAAAAAATAAAACCCTGTCTATATATGCCATTCAGTTGCCCCTACGCGTCTCTTATGCCATTATAATGTATTATATCCCACTTTTAAAACATTCCCAGCCATATTATCACCAATGGCGGTTGGCAGAAAGGAGCTAAGGGAATATTTTGAGCCAGCGCTTGGCAGGAAGGCATTCAGGTTCCACCAGCTCCGCGGGCTTGTTCACGAAGGCACCATGCAGAGCCTCCGCGTGGCTAAGATTTTTTCGCGGCCGGATAATACGAGGCTCGCAAGGGAGCTTACAGGGCACGGGCTTAGGCTGGTCGGTTCGTCGGATGCATACGGTGCAAAATCCTCAAATGCAAAACGGAATGACGGGCATGTCCTTATCCGGGAACTGCTCAAGGCCGACCCGCCTTTGAAAGCGCCGGTTCTCCGCATACTGAAGGACATGGCGGAAAGCGCGGGCCCATGCGGAGTCCCCCCCGCAATCCGGAGCGAGGCGATGGCCAGAATCCACGACATTCTCCTAGAGTGCGGCGTCCACGCATTCTTCCAAAAGCCCTCAAGCGCAGGCCTGATGCTTCATTGGCGGGAGGCGGGCGGGTTCCCCATGCACATGTTCCTTGGCGAATCGGACGGCGGCATCATCGGGCAGGGAAGGCTGAACCTCGCATTCGGTGGGGGAGGCTCGATAGAAATCGACATCACCCAGAACGCCGCAAGGCTCATACAGGCGCTGGATTACTGGCTTTCAGATGCGGATGGCCTGGGAAGGCATATCGATCCGTTCAAGCTTAAACTGTCGCGCATCCCGAAAAAAAAGCTCCTCGAGTCACTTCCGCGCATGTTCGAGAAGGCATCGCTTTCCGAGAACGAAATTCCGGTCCTTTATGCGTTGGACATCTCCTGCCTGAGGCTAATCATGGCGCGCTTCGATTCAATCGCCTCTGAAAGCCCATCCGCGCGTTCCTTTTTGATGCGTGCGCTCAACATGCAGGTTGACTGGACGGTTGCCCACGAAGTTGCCCATCTTGAGGAGCACAGGGCGAGCGGTTCACTCCCCCTCCATCCGATGGTGAAGGAGGCCATCGCATACTTCCTCCAGGCAATACATGCGGATCCGGCAGATGCATTCCGCACAATGATGCTCCGCGGGTTTGACATAACCCGTGTGATGCCCTCTTTCGACAGCGCGCTGCGCGCACTCGGCCCGCACGTGTTCTGCGTTGAGGGCGACTATCTTCGGGGCTGGGCCCGCAAAATGCTGGACGCCATCCTTGACCGCTGTGCCGAAGCGGGTGGCATGGCCGAGCGGCCCAATCCGGCGCCAATCAGGCTTGCGCAGACCTCGGATTTCATAACCGAAAGCGACATGCCCTATATAGAAAGAGCGCTATGCAATCCCAACCGGAGAATCGGCAGGGCGGATATCAAGCTGGACAACGCGCAACCGCCCTGATTTGGCGTTTTCAAGCCTCGAACCGGCCTATCTCGTCCGAGAGCACAACGCACTCGCGGCGGAGCCTGCGCAGCTCGCCGATATCGAATGTGCTCGCGTTCGACTCGATTATCCTGCTGATTTTGCTCTCCCACACCCGTATGCGGAAAGAGCCGGCCGATGGAGCCGATGCGTGCGCTTTTGTCCTTCTTAGGAGGACCGAGCATTCGGATGTTATGCCCTTGCGCAGCCTGGCCACCAGCGTCTCTATTGATTCGGCGTTCTGGACATCGGGGATAGAAAACCGGTCGTTTTCCGTCGCCTTCATGTCCTCCTCTAACTCACATGATAATTAAAACTGTTTCGCCCATTTTCCGCTAATGGCGGTAAAAGTCGCTGTTCTCGCATCCGGGCGGGGAAGCAATTTCAAGGCGCTTCTGGAATCCATCAAGTCCGGAAAATGCGATGCGCAGGTCCGCGTCCTTATCACGAACAATCCGGACGCCCCGGCCATCGCCATCGCAAAGCAGGCCGGAATCCCGGTCGAAATAGTCCAGGGCAAGGATTTCCCGGACCGCGAGTCGATGGATGAGCGGATAAGGGCGCTGCTGGACAAGTCCGGCGCGGAAATCGTCGTCCTGGCCGGTTATATGCTCCTGATAAAAGGGAAAAAGCTCCTCGAATCCTACAGGCACCGCATAATCAACATCCATCCTGCGCTTCTGCCGGCATTCCCTGGTGCCGATGCCCAGAAGCAGGCGTTTGATTACGGAGCGAAAATCTCCGGCCTAACGATACATTTCGTGGATGAGAGCCTCGATGCCGGCCCGATAATCCACCAGGAGGCGATAGACATCAGCCTTTGCAGGAGCGCGGATGAGGCGGCAAAGAAAATCCTCGAGCGCGAGCACGAGGCGTACGCCAAGGTTGTGGATTCATTCGCAAAAGGCAAATACGTCGTCGAAGGCAGGCGCGTCCGCTACGTCCCCGCCCGCTAAGACCTTGCCCGCCTTCAATCCTCCTCCAATCATCGCTTGGCTTCCGTGCAGCATCTTCCGCCCATCGAATAATCATGGTAGTTGCTGGCGTGGGCAGACGTCCTTCTTCCGCATCCCTCGGTTCCTGCGCCACTGAACGCATCACCGGCGAATGTCCCGTGCAGGCCGTCCGGTTTCGGGACGGTATCGGAGACCCATTCCGAGAGGTTTCCGTCCATGTCGTAGATTCCCTCAGGCGTCCCGCAGCTCCTCATCGCCCCGGTCCTCCCCAGGTAATCCGGGTCCTGCAGCAGGGCCGGGTCGTTGAAATGCTTCCCGGTCCTTTTCAGGTGCGGCGTGTCCGGAAAATGCTTGTCGAGAATGTGCGGGCTGCGCTTGTCCACGTTGCACGCCCCCGTCGCCGGGCCGTTCCCGTATGGGAACTTCCTCTTTCCCGCGCCCGTGCATGCCGCCTGCCACTCGGAAAGCGTGCAAAGGCGCTTTCCGGCATTCGCGCATGCCTTTCCGAGCATCTCCTGGCTGAGGTAGCCCTGCGGGAATACGCCGGGTTCGGATATCGCCACAAGCCCGTCCATGCCGTACGGCGGGCGCACGTAGAACGGGTGTATGGTTCCGCCTTTCTTGTCAAGAAGCGTGATTTCAAACCTGTCCATGCAGATGATGCCGGCCCTGCCCATGTTCGCCGGGCATCCGGGCGCATCCTGCTCCTGCGGAACGTATCCGCCGCTTCCGCCCTCTCCCATATCCTTCATGCCGCCCCCTGCTCCTGAATCGCCCGCCTTTACGGCACCTGAATCCGGAAACTGGGTCTGCGCCCTCTCCTTGGGCGGGATGAAATGAGGTATTTCCGCGCCTTCGGTCTCCTGGGAATTTTGGGGCGGCATTTCCTTCCTATCCCCCTTGCATGCGGTAAACAGGGCTGATGCAAGAACGGTGTATGCGCAGAACCTGGCCACCCTTTCCTGGGGGCTTCTTTGCCTTGTATGAAGAAGTGCCATGTGTATGATGGTATCTATTAATGTTTTAAAACAAGAGGGCGAGCCAGATGCGAGAATAGGTAAAAAGAAAAGGATTCGGGCCTGGGGCTTCCATGGATTTTCAGTCCATGTGCCACATGCCACACGGTGGTAATGCGTCGCCCATTTTCCCGAAAGGGAAAATCAATGGGCGAAAACGGGCCTGGGGAGATTTGAACTCCCGACACACGGATTTCCGCTCTTAATGGAAAAGGCGGCCCAAGACCGGGATTATCCTTTTCCAAAGAAGCTAAGAGTCCGTCGCTCTACCATTGCAGGATGCGCAGTATCTTGCCAAAAGCAAAGATGCTTCGCGTCTAGCTGAGCTACAGGCCCACAAAAAGCAATACGGATTCATGTAAGTAACCAATTTAAACTATTGGCCTGCGCCCAGCACCGATACGGAATACGTCTGGCCGTCCCCGGTCACTCTCACTGTGCCGTTCACGTAGTTCTCGTACCATTTAATCCCGTACTGGGTCATAAGCCTCTTGAACGGCTCCCTGGAACCGCCGTTTGCGGCCGATTCGTCGCTGCTTCCGCTTATTATCATAATCTTCGGTTTGGCGGTGATGAGCATGATCCCGATGTTGCTTGTCCCGGAGCCTACCCCGTAATACGGCGCCTGCATTATCTCCGTCTTGATGTAATCGGTCTTCTGGTTGACGAGCCTTCCCTGGGCACCCGTCTGGACGCCGGAAGTAAGGAGCATCGAGAAATTCCTGTCCGTCACCCTCATGACTATGGCATCATTGTTCACATCCTCGAAAGTGTCGGCCGCGGGCGGGTTCAGTGCCGTGAAATTAATGCCGTTAAGGTCCGCGCTGAATCCTTCCCCGATTTTCCGCACCGTCTTTACGCTCCCCTCCATCCGCGTTGCAATGGTCGCATAATCCGCATCCGCGAATGATTCCCCGTTCCACCAGAACTCCTCGATTTTGAACTTGTCCGCGACCGCGCTGATTCCGCCATAGTGGTTCGGGTCGGCGTTCGTGGATATGAGCACTTCGATATCGTCAACATCGTGCGAGCGCAGGAAGTCGACCACTTTGTTCCCTTTCTGCGCGGCTCCGGCATCCACAAGGATGTCGCAGTCCCCTTTCTTTATCAGGATGGCGTCCCCCTGCATCCCCGGCCCCCCGACGTCGATGAAATATATGCCGAACTTCTGCTCCGGGTCATACGTGTATTCAAGCTCTTTTGTCTCCGGCGGTTTTTCCGGGGGCCCCTCTTCGGTCTCGTTCTTCTCAGCGGTCTGGTTCTTCTGCTCCTCTATGATGATGGTTACCTGGGTGTTGTTGGACTCGTTGGTATTATTCACGACCGGTGGCGGCGTCTGGCCCCCACCGATGCAACCGAAGATTCCAATGAACAGCAGAAGGCCTGCGAAAAGGACGAACGTTTTCATAAACTCACTTTCCCCTTCCTGATGAATTCCTTGATTATATGCGCGCATTCGGATATTTTAATCCTTTCCTGCTTCCCGTCGTTCCTGTACCTTATCGTGACAGTCCCGTCATTCAATGTGTCATAGTCGACCGTGAGTGCGTATGGCACGCCGATTTCATCCGCGCGGGCATACCTCCTCCCGATGCTGCCGCTTTCGCGGTATGTGACGTCGAGCCCGGATGAGCGCAGCATGAGCGCCACCTCGCCCGCCTTCTTATCCATCCCGTCCCTGCCCATCAGCGGGAAGACGGCGACATGGTATGGGGCGATGTCTGGAGGGAAATCAAACCACTCCCATTCTTTTTTGTTCGTTCGCTCGCCCTTCGGGCTCGCACCGGCTGCACTTGCGGAGGGCTCGCTTGTGGCGCCGGCGCTCTCATCCCCTTCTTTCGCGGGGGACGGGTCCTTGTCCCGGAAGCAATGCTCCAGGATGCAGTAGAACAGCCTGTCCACGCCCATCGACAGCTCGAACACGTGCGGCATTACCTTCTTTTTCTCGCTTTCGATGAAGACGGATAGGTCGTTGCCGCTGTGCTTGGAATGCTGCGAAAGATCGAAATCCGTGCGGTATGCGTTGCCGATGGTCTCGATGGCCCCGTACGAGGTTTCGACCTCCATGTCTATGTTGCCCTTAGAGTAATGCGGGATTTCGTTCGAATCCAGCACCCTGAAATACATCCTTTCCGGGTCGATGCCGACACGCTTGTAGAACTCCCACTCGCGCACGAGGAAATACGCCATTATCTGGTTGGCCGCAAGCGCCTTCTGGACCAGCTCGCCCGCATCCATCTCCGAAAGCTCGCCTCCGACCTTCATCATCATCTTCTGGGTGGCAACGCTCTCGAACGACGCGTAGCCTGGCTCGGACGGGTTGAAAAAGTACTCCAGTTCCATCTGCGTGAACTCCCTCATCCGTACAAGCCCCTTCCTGGGAGAAATCTCGTTGCGGAAGCTTTTTCCCACCTGCCCCACGGCAAGCGGAAGCTTCGTCCCATGGTTGCGGAAAATCCTGGGAAAAGAGGTGAATATGCCCTGCGCGGTCTCAGGCCTCGCAAACGCGGTCGCCCTCTCCCCGCCGATTCCGGTCTGGAACATCAGGTTGAACATGTGCGCCTTCCCGAAATCGCTGCCGCACTTTGGGCACTTGATGCCCTTGCCCCCGATGATTTCATCGAGCGATTCGAGTTTCCCGTCCCACCGCTCGCCATGGAGCGCATAGTGCTTCTCCTCGGCAAGGGTGTCGGCGCGTACGCGCGTCTTGCATTTTACGCATTCGACAAGGGGGTCGGCGAAGCTCCCCACATGGCCTGAAGCCACCAGGACCGCCTCTGGAGTGATTATGCTGGTCTCAATCTCGTGGAATCCCTCGGCCTTGATGAACATCTCGCGCCAGAGGTTCTCTATCTTGTGCTTGATCAGGACGCCCACCGGGCCGTATTCGTAGAATCCTCCCGTGCCGCCATACGGCTCGTTGCTGGGGAAGAAGAAAGACCTTTTCAGCGCAAGTTCGAAAATTCTCTCGTGCATTTGCATGCTATCGCCTATGCATCGGCGGTTTTAAATCATTTTCCGAAGAATTGGGCATGTATGGACAGGGGAGGTGCCTTCTCTGGATTCGCCCGGATTTCGCCCGACCGAGCCAGCGCGCTGGTTGCGCTATATTCCGCCTCCGACCTGCTTACCTTGGCCAAAGAGCGATTTTCGCACCGTGATTTCCATGGCGCGGTCATCGAATCCCGCAACGCGATACGCCTGGCATCTTCCGCCCTGCTTTTTTCCGAAGGCGTTGTGAGCGGCAGTCTGGACGCCACGCTCGCCTACCTGATCGAGCATCATCCCGGCGCCCTTCCCATTGACGAGTGGCAGAGGCTCGAAGAGACGCCCGATGCGGATTCGCCCGGCTTATATAATATAATCCTGGGGGCCATGGGAAAGCTTAAGAGAACCGGCGAGCAAGAAGCAAACGAGGCCATTATCGTTGCCGAAGCGTTCATCGCATCGGCAAGGGCGGAGATATCCACATGAGGATTCTTGCATTGATGCTGCCGTTTATCCTGCTTCTTGGGTGCATCAGTTTCAGCGAGAGGCTGAACGAAACGAATGGCACCGGCGGGGCGAACACGACCGCGCCAAATTCAACGGCGCCAAACACAACGATGAACGAGACCATTCCGCCGCAGAACCTGACCCAGAACGGCACGAACGAAACCCAGCCTCCCCCGCCACCCCCGCCGAAGCTATACGAGCGCTATATGGCAAAGGGGTTCAATTTCGAGTATCCGATAAATATGGCGACGCAGGAATCCCGGAGCGCATACGGCGGAATATTCACCGGCACGCACGAAATCGGCGGGAAGACCGGCGAAATCCTGATTGTCTCATACATCAACACGACGCAGGTCTACGGGGCGAACAAGGAAGGCCTGCTCCAGGACAACCCCACGAAGGCAGCGTCCGACTTCCTTGTCCAGGACAAGAAAAACGACCCGGCAGGCGGGCTGCTCCAGCAGGCATACCAAATCGGGAACATATCCACATACGGCCTGGCGCGGGACGCCTATGTGGCCGAAGCGCCGTTCAAGATTCGTTTCGGGGGGTCGAACGTCACCTACAGCGGATACGCGCTCAGCATATACATCCCCGAGCGCTCCATCCACGCCAAAGTGCGCATCGTCGCGCTGAACCCGGACCTGGCATCCGGCATGCGGGACAATTTTCTCCTTTCTTTCAGGATAGAGTGATGCGGGGACGGGCCCATAAAAGAGGTTAAAAGCCTCTCCGCGCATTCATCACCCATCGCCAATCAAAGGTAATTCTTATGGATGTCGACAAAAACGCCCTGCGCAAACAATTCGCAGCGGAATGGGAGAAGCACTACAAAATCAAGGTCCTTGCCGAGCGCGGCTTCATCCGCCAGAAATGCGGGAAATGCTCGCGCATGTTCTGGGCAAAGGAGCAGCGCCAGCTCTGTGGCGACCCCTCATGCATCGGATACCAGTTCATCGGCGCAAGCCCGGTGAAGAAGAAGCTCGGCTACATCGACACCTGGAAGGTGATTGAGAAATACTTCATCCAGAGCGGGCACGGGTATGTCCGGCCGTATCCGACGGTTGCAAGATGGCGCGATGACCTGTATTTCACTATCGCATCCATCAACGACTTCCAGCCTTATGTGGTGAACGGGGAGCTCGAGCCCCCCTTCAACCCGCTCATAGTGCCGCAGCCGTGCATACGCTTCTCGGACATCAGCAACGTCGGCGTTTCGGGGAGGCACTACACCAATTTCGTGATGATTGGCCAGCATGCCTTCAACACCGACAAGACCGGCCTGTTCTACTGGAAGGAGGAGGCGCTGACGCACGATTTGAACTACCTGAAGGCACTCGGCATCCCGGAGGAGGAAATCATCTTCCAGGAGGATGTCTGGGCCGGGGGAGGGAATTTCGGCCCGTGCATCGAGTACTTCTGCCGCGGCCTGGAGCTTGGCAACTGCGTGTTCATGCAGTACGAGATTACGCCAAAGGGCCCCAGAGAGCTCAGCACGAAAGTGATAGACATGGGCGCCGGCCTGTCCAGGCTGGCCTGGATAACCTCCGGCGAGCCGACAAGCTACGAGACGGTCTTCGGCCCGGTCATCGAGGAGATGAAGCACGAGGCCGGCCTCAAGGTGGACAAGGACCTGTTCCTGCGCTTTGCCAAGATTTCCGGCAGCCTGAACGAGGACGAGGTGCCTGACCTTGAGAAGGAGAAGGAGCGCATCGCGGAGATGCTCGGTGTAAGCAAAAAGGAGCTTTTCAACTCCCTTGAGCCCCTCCAGGCGCTGTACGCTTCGGCCGACCACCTGTGCACGGTGCTCTTCACGGTGACCGATGGCATGCTCCCGAGCAATTCGGGCGGCGGCTACAACCTGCGCATGCTGCTGCGCCGCGTCTTCGGGTTCGAGGCGCGCTACGGCTACTCGCTCGATTATGGGAAGATTGTCGAAAAGCATGCGGACTTCCTCGAATACCTGTTCCCATACCTCCATAACGGCGTGGACACGACCATCGATGTCATCGATGAGGAGAAGAAGCGCTACAAGGCAACGAAAGAAAAGGCCGGGGCGATGGTGCTCAACATCGTCCGCAAGGCCAAAGGCGGGAAGGAAGGCACCACCAACAAGGAAAGGCTGGGCGGCGGAACAATCGGGAAGGAGGAGCTGATCACGCTCTACAAGAGCCACGGCATACCGCCTGAGGCGGTCCTGGAAGTCGCTTCCGAAAACGACGTGGAGGTCGAGATGCCGGGCAACTTCTACTCGCTTGTGCGGGCCGGCGAAGGGGAGGAATCGTCTCCGGAGAACGCGCCATCGGTCAAGGTCCTTTTCTCAGATATCGCCACGCTCCCGAAAACGCACGCCCTCTATTATGGAACTGAAAGCTCGTTCCGGGCCAAGGTGCAGGCAATCGTGCATGGGAAATACCTGGTTCTGGACCAGACCGCTTTCTATCCCGAAGGCGGGGGGCAGACCTTCGACACGGGCACTCTGGACGGCGTGGATGTGCGCCAGGTCACAAAACAGGCGGGCGTGGTCCTTCACGAAATCACGGACATTTCGCGCTTCAAGGCGGGCCAGCATGTCGAAGGCACGGTGGATTTGGAAAGGCGCAAGACAATCGCCCGCCACCACACCGCCGCGCACATACTCAATGCGGCATGCCGGAACGTGCTCGGCCCCCACATATGGCAGGGCGGCTCGGGCAAGGACGAGGAGAAGGCCCATCTCGACCTCACGCATTACCGGAAGATAAGCAACGACGAGCTTGCCGAAATCGAGCACAAGGTCAACGAATACATAATGTCGAACCTGCCCATCCAGACGCACGTCCTTCCCCGGAACGAAGCGGAGGGGAAATACGGCTTCACGATTTATCAGGGCGGCGCGGTGCCGGGCAAGGAGCTGCGCATAGTGAGCGTGGGCGATATCGACAGCGAAGCCTGCGGCGGAACGCATGCCATGAACAAGATGACCGGCGAAATCGGCCCGTTCAAGATTGTGAAGCGCG
>JAGVPF010000091.1 GCA_020052325.1 archaeon | reverse complement strand
TCTCCCTGTCCTCATCGGAATTAAGGGCGATTGCCTCAAGTACGCGCGGGTCATCCACGTCCCGCATCCTGATGGCGAGTTTGGACATCGCCATCGCCCGCATATGGTCGTTCTCGCAGAATCGGACCACGAATCCGAGAGCCTCGGGGTCGTCGAGCCTGGCCACCCGCTTTCCCAGTTCGTTCGCCGCATCAAGCATCTTCTTCCAGTCGTTGGATGAGAAGACCGATTTGAGCTCTTCCATGCTAAGGACGGGGCCTTCCACGGCCATGCCTGAAGATGCGTACTGGGATGCCCTTCTGGGGAATGCGTCGCCGATTTTTCCGGCAACGCTGGGGCTGATGAAGCGTTTCCCGTAGCCGCATCTGACTGTCAATCTAGGCCCTCCTTCAGTATTTTGCTGATACTATTATGACTAATCATATTTTTAATGCTTTTATCACAAATAATGGCCATGGCAGAACCGCCCAAACCCCAGGCCTTGTTTAATTACCGGAAGATTGGAGGCGTAATAGAGCTCAGGTTCAAGGATGACCGCGAGGTGCGCACCTCGCTTGCAAAGGAATTTATCGGGTTCGAAAACCCGATTGAGGGGCGTTTTGAAGGCCAGGCCACTTTCGATGAGCTGAAGGCGAATCCGTCCTTTTCCGCATTTGTCGAAGGTGAAGGGAAAGGACTGGAAACCGAGTTATATATACGGGCGGAAAAAGGGCGTGTGCCAAGGCGCTCCATACTCGTGATATGCGCTCCGGGCAAGGTCCGCGCATCATGCTCGTGGGAAGCCGAAAGCGGCATCACTTTCGAGGCATTCAGCGTTTGAGCCGCTTTTTTCGTGCCTCCATCTTTAGCGTCGCGTTTATATTTTTTCGCTGGTTTTTCAAATCCATGTCAGGCAAAGTCGGCTGGTACCTGGAATTCGTGGATTTGAGCTACAAACCCGCAAAGGATGACATCGTCTGCCTGTTCTATTTCGAGCCCGAAGCCGGAATCAGCGTCAAAGAGGCGGTCGGGCGGATTGCCTCAGAAAGCTCAACAGGCACATGGACGACACTGTTCAAGATGCCCCCCCGCATGAAGAAGCTCCAGGCGACGGCGTTCCATATCGAAGGGAATTATGTCAAGATAGCATATCCGATCGGCCTGTGGGAGGAGGGCAACGCCGTCCAGCTGCTTTCCGGCATCGCAGGAAACATCTTCGGCATGAAGGCGATCAAGAACCTGAGGCTGATAGACGCCACGCTCCCGCCTTCATATGTCCGGAACTTCAAAGGGCCGCATCATGGAATCGATGGCGTTCGCAGGATGATGAAGGTCTACAAGCGCCCGCTCACCGGCGCGGTGCCGAAACCTAAAATCGGATTCAGCGCGGCAGAGCATGCCGCAATCGGCTTCGAGACGTGGATGGGAGGGTTTGATTTCGTGAAGGATGACGAGAACCTGACTTCCACGAGCTTCAACCGGTTCGATGAGCGCGTGAAGCTGATGGCCCCGCTCCGCGACAAGGCCGAAAAGCTGACGGGCGAGAAGAAGAGCGCATTCCTCAACATCACAGCCGATGTCGAGACGATGAAAAAGCGCGCAGACCTGCTGCATGAATACGGATGGAATTATGCGATGATAGACGTCGTCGTAGCCGGAACGGCAAGCGTGATGACGATGCGCGACCACTGCTCCGACCTGGGGCTTGCAATCCATGCCCACCGCGCCATGCATGCGGCATTCGACCGCAATCCGAAGCACGGCCTGACCATGCAGTTCCTTGCAAAGATGATGCGTCTTATCGGCGTTACGCAGCTGCATTCGGGCACGGCTGTAGGCAAGCTTGTTGGAAGCAAGCGCGAGGTCACGGCGGTCGCAGACGTCCTTCGCGAGAAAAAAACAAATGCGCTCCCGGGCGTGTTGCTCGACCAGGAATGGGGGCGGATTAAGGACGCGTTCCCGGTTTCTTCGGGAGGGCTGCATCCCGGGCTTGTTCCGGACGTCATAGACATATACGGCACCGACCTTGTTCTTCTTGTGAGCGGCGGCATCCACGGCCACCCCAAAGGGACCCGTGCGGGCGCAAAGGCGGCCATGCAGGCGCTTGAAGCTTCGATGGAGGGCGAAACGCTGCTGGAAAAAGCAAAGCGCCATTCCGAGCTTCGGGAAGCGCTCGAAAAATGGGGCTATATGAAAACGAAGTAATCCCCATGAATGTCGCTTTCTGTCCACGGTGCAAGAAGCCGGTTGAAGCAAGGGACTATATGGACAACTTCTACCTTGGATTCGATTCGGTCCTTCCGCGCATTCACTGCACATGCGGCTATAACGGCCTTCCGGTGACTTTGCCGCGCAAGGACTACCTGGAACTTGTCAAGGGTTCAGAATCAAAATAGCGGCGTTCAGGAGCGTTGCGAAGCTCACCCACGCCAGATAGGGCACAAGCAGGTTTCCAGCCGTCGCCGATACCTTGGTGAACGCCCTCATAGTCCCCACAATCGCCAGCCATAGCAGGACGATTATAACCATGCCCAGCAGGGGGGAGCGCAGGCCGAAGAATCCTATGGACCACGCCGAATTCAGCGCCAATTGGGTTCCGAACAGGTAGAGCGCCTGTTTCGCGACCTTGTTCTCCCCCATCCTCTCCCAAACCAGGTAAGCGGCTATTCCCATGAGAAGGTAAAGCGTCGTCCAGACCGGGCCGAAAACCCATGCGGGAGGCGTGAAGAATGGTTTTTCCAAAGAAGCGTACCATGATGGTATCGCTTCGAAAGTGAACACCGCTCCCAGCGCCCCCGCCAGCTGGGAGAGTATTATGAAGGCGGCAAGCGCAAGATAGTCGATTCTTTTCGCATTGCCCGTTTTTGCGGCTTTAGCCATGGGCAAACTTCGCATGCAGGATATAAAAATCGTGGCAGGGCCGGCTCCTTCTTCATAGGGCGGCTTTGATTGTAGGCAACGGGGGGCTATTCTAGCGAATTGATGATTTTTCTCCGCCTCTTTTCAGGAATCAGGTTCCGTATCTTCCTTTCTTTCGCGTCGAACTCGCCAAGGCCGATGGTGAAGCCCGAGAACCTGATTATTACGGGGCCGCCCTTGCCGTCGATTTTGATGCTGCCAAGTCCCCGCCCGACGGCGAATTCCTTCGCCTTCTTCTCATCGACCTCAATGAAGTTCTTTGTCGCAAGATGGCCGAAGTTCTGGATGAACGAGTTGGTCGGCTTGAATCCCGCATCGCAGGCCGCATAACCCTTCTCGCCCTTGATGTCGTTTTTCCATATCTCTCGATTGCCCGCCCGAACGCCTTCCAAATAGAATATCGAAACCTCCGTAGGCAATACCATCCCGAAGTGGTTCTCAAGGTATTTCTGGAAATTCCTCTCCTTGTTGGCGATGAAAGTCATGCGTCCCCCTTCCGGATTCTTGAAATGAAGAACCCCTCGCTGCCAAGATGCTGGGGGTAAATCCTCAGGCATTTTTTGAACTCTTCCCCATAATCGCCAAGCCCGGGTTCGTGGGGGGCATTCAGCCCAGTTTCCTCAAGTTTCGCCCCTGGCACGTTCTCAAGGAGGTTTTTCACGACCTCCTCGTTCTCCTCCCTGGCATATGTGCATGTCGAGTAGACGAGGGCACCGCCGGGCTTCAAGGCGTCATAGGCCGAGAAAAGCATCCTCTTCTGCAATCCGGATATCTTTTCCGAGTGGTCCGGCTCCCAGCGCATATAGGCGCCCATGCCGCTTCCTAGGGCCGTGCATGGCGCATCGAGCAGCACCTTGTCGAATCGCGATTTCCAGGGCAGCCGGCTTCCATCCAGCGTGGTGATTATGCAATTGAGGACATTGAGGCGGTTGATAGTGGAATAAAGCGCGGAAATCTTCTCGCCCTTGAGGTCGTTTCCGACAAGGACCCCGCGGTTCTGCATGAGCGCGGCCATATGCGAGAACTTCGAGCCCGGCGCCGAAGCGAC